>DATJYH010000454.1:0-3868 GCA_035499675.1 Puia sp. | reverse complement strand
ACCGGGTTTTTTGAACTTACCCGGTTCTTGCAGGTAAATGCTAAACACATTATGAAAAAACTGGAATGCCCTGATTTCGTTTTAGGAGATAAGCTAACCAAGGAACAACTGGCGTTTTTTGAAAGAAATGGCGTCATCATTTTTAGGAATGTTTTGAAGAAAGAGACTGTTGAATACTTTATACAGGAAGTGAATCGCATTGAAAAGCAGTGGTTAGCAGAAGGTCGTGACAAGATAAACGGTGTTCCCCTGAAGTTTGGTGAAGATGAAAACGGAAATGCGCTGATCCAGCGACTTTGTTTCCTGTCACTCTACAGCCCGGCACTCCACGAATTTTTGCAGGATCCACGCCTGCAGGCGCTCCTGGAATTTTTGCACCCGTATGAGGGACGTATTGCCGAAAATGAAAAAGACGGCCTGATCCTGAATCATTACGTGCGCACCCCCAACAGCAAGTTTTCCCAGATGGGATGGCATACCGACAGCCCGAGGGATCTTTTCCTTGGTCAAAAAATCATGCCCATGTTGAACGTGGGCATACACCTGGACTCCTGTCCCTTTGAAAATGGCGGTCTCCGGGTGCTTCCAGGCACCCATAAGCAGGGTGTACTTCGGTTGTTGTTCCGGAAAAAATATTTCATCGACAACAATGCCGATCCCCGCGAAGTAGGTTTTGATGTCAACGCCGGCGACCTGACCGTACATGATGGCCGCATCTGGCATCGCGCCCAGCAATCGCCACACCTGGGCGCAGACAGCCGCCGCAGGGTGATGTATGTACCGATTATAACGGGCAAGTATATGCCCAAACACGAAAAGAGCAAGACGCCTTTTTATCACCGGCTTGCGTCGAAAGTGCAGAACTAATATTATTTTTCCAGGAACCAGGCTGGCCGGAGCAGGATCTCCCCGCCTGGTTCTTTTATTTTTGCAATATGAGCTATGCAGTGATCACCGGAGCAAGCAAGGGAATCGGGAAAGCGATGGCGGAAGAACTCGCCACAAAAGGTTATTCGCTGTTGCTGGTGGCCCGTTCGGCGGATTTGTTGCAGGAATTGTCTTCCAGGTTGGCCGGCCGATACGGAGTAAAGGCAGATTGTCTGGCGGTCGACCTCTCGGCGACCGATGCGGCTGAAAAAGTGTACCAGCATTGCCGCAACAACCAATACCCCGTAACTGTCCTTGTGAACAATGCGGGATATGGCCTCAGCGGTTCCTTTGAAAAATATTCATTGGCCGACGAACTAAACATGATGCAGGTGAACATGAGTGCGCTGGTGCAGATGACAAGACTGTTCTTACCGGTGCTTCGTGACCAACCGAAAGCGTATATCCTGAATATCGCCAGCACGGCCGCCTACCAGGCAGTTCCCTATATGAGTTTGTATGCAGGCACCAAGGCCTTTGTGTTAACTTTTAGCCGCGGGTTGAGATGGGAATTGAGAAAAAGCGGGGTTTCCGTTACCTGTGTGAGTCCCGGAGCCACTGATACCGAATTCACGGTACGCGCCAAAATTGGTGAAAAAGGACTCAAGACGGCTGCGAAAGTGAACATGACCCCGGAGGCAGTGGCAAAAATGGCCATTGACGGCATGCTGGCCGGTAAGGCTGAAATAATTCCGGGCCTGGTCAACAAACTCGGCGCCTTCCTGGTATGGCTGATGCCCAAGGGCCTGGTGGAAAAAACCGCGATGAAAATCTATGAGTGAAAGGGCCAATAGCCCATTTTTCCTTTTCCAACATTTGACATATATTTGCAGCCCTTTTCAACCGGCCCCATAGCTCAACTGAATAGAGCATTTGACTACGGATCAAAAGGTTTCAGGTTTGAATCCTGATGGGGTCACAAAGCCCTGGTAACGCAGCATGCGGGACCGGGGCTCTTTCATTTGGAAGCGCGCCGAATTTATTCGCCGGCGCGGACAAATGAAAGAGACCGTTCTGCGCAGCAGAACCGTGGCTTTGAGTAAGGCCGATGCAAGAGGATCAGCGAAGCTAATCCTGATAAGGGAGCTCTGTTTGGAAATGCGGACAAATGAAAGACCCCATTCTACGCAAGCAGAATAGAGGGCTTTGAGTAAAGACGATTCATTTGGAAGATTGGCGAACTTATTCGCCGGGGTGAACAGGCTCGAGACTACTTTACCGTATAGCTATAACAGTCACTGGTCAAAACCGGTTCCGATGATACAGCAATGCAGCATCGCCTTAAACGACCAAGATTGCCATTCACTATGTGTGCATAAATGATGTTGTATTGTTTATCAAATTTTTCTTCTGTACTTAAAGGGCTTCTTATCACCAACAATAAAAACGTTGATTCATCTTTCAAAAAGATTGCAATGCATCTATTGGTTTTTTCTGGTTAATCATTACTTTTAATCGTTTGGCGGATTTAATAAAAAGCCCGTATGCAACCCCAGGAACCCATTCCCAACAAGGAAGCCGGCAACCCCTACCGCAACTATGTGCTGACCATGCTAACCCTGGTCTATGTTTTCAATTTTATAGACCGGCAACTGCTTGTCATCCTGCAGGAGTCCATCAAAAAAGAACTGCATCTGTCCGATACGCAGTTGGGCCTGCTCTCGGGATTTACCTTTGCCCTGTTTTATGTTACGCTGGGTATTCCGATTGCCCGTTTTGCAGACAAGGGTAGCAGGAGAAATACAGTAGCTGTTTCCCTGGGCATCTGGAGCCTGATGACCGCCTGCTCAGGTCTGGCCCGGAATTTTATACAACTGCTATTGGCCCGTGTTGGTGTGGGAGTTGGAGAGGCGGGAGGAAGTCCGCCAGCCCATGCCATGATATCCGATTACTTTCCTCCCGAAAAAAGATCTACGGCGCTTTCCATATATTCATCAGGTCTTTATCTTGGCGTGTTGGTCGGGTTTTTGTCGGGCGGGTATCTCAACCAGCACATGGGATGGCGCACAGCTTTTTTTGTGGTAGGCATCCCCGGTATCATTTTTTCCTTACTGTTCTATACAACTGTTAGAGAACCCCGCAGGGGTGCTACGGATATCGACGCCCCGCAAGCGGAGGGACATTCATTGACCCAGGTGTTGAAGTTATTATATTCCAGTAAAACCTTTGTGTTCCTGTCTGCGGCCTCGGCCCTGAATGTTTTTTGCATTTATGGTCTGGTCAATTGGGCACCCTCCTTCCTGCAACGGCTTCATGGCATGAAGAGTACGCAAATAGGAGCTGTACTGGGTCTGCTGTATGGCATCGGCGGTGGGATTGGATCCTTTGCGGGGGGACTGCTCACAGATCGATTTGGGAAAACAGACAAGCGCTGGTACGTCAAAATTCCTGGCTATACGATCATGGCGGCCATTCCTTTTTTGACAGGAACCATTTTTCTGCAAAATAATTTTCTTTCATTGACCTGTTTGGGTATATGTGCCGCGCTGCAGAGCGTGTACCTGGGTCCTGCTCTCGCAGTGGCGCATAGTCTTGTCCCGGCATCGATGCGGGCGCTCACTTCCGCAGTATTTTTCCTGGTGATCAACCTTATTGGCCTGGGCTTTGGACCCCTGGTGGTCGGCATGATCAGCGATTTACTCAAACCCTCCCTGGGTGTTGAATCCCTGCGCTGGGCCATGTCTCTTGTGATCCTGATCAGTGTAATATCGACGACTTTGTTCTTCAGCACTGCAAAAAAACTAAACGCTGAAGTACAGGTGAAGGGTTAGACCTGCAGCTATCATCTCGCTGCTCCCCCATCGATCGTCAAACAGATCCCGCTTACAAACGACGCTTCATCAGAAGCCAGGTAGAGATAACCGTTGGCAATATCATCCGGAACGCCCCATTTTCCAAGTGGTATCATTGGCAGGCTTTGTTTACGCACTTCCTCCGGCAT
>DATJYH010000453.1:0-4374 GCA_035499675.1 Puia sp. | reverse complement strand
TTTGCACTGGATTTAGAAAATGATAACGCAAAAAGACGAAGCTGTATAATGGCCGAGACAAAAATTACGAGCTACCCGAAAGAAAAAATCAATATCCTTTTTTTAGAGAATATCAGCGACCGTGCTGTTAAACATTTTACAGCGGCCGGTTACGCATCCGTCCGCAAACTCTCTAAGGCGTTGCCTGAGGAAGAACTGATCAAAGAAATAAAGGACGTTCACCTCCTGGGCATCCGGTCCAAGACCCAGATCACGCCGGCCGTACTGGAAGCTGCACGGAAATTACAGGCCATCGGCTGTTTTTGCATCGGGGTGAACCAGGTAGACCTGAAAAGCGCTACCAGTCATGGGGTAGCGGTATTCAACGCTCCTTATTCAAATACCCGTTCGGTGGCCGAACTTGTCATCGGGGTGTCCATCCTGCTTATCCGCAGGATACCCGACAAAAGCAAGGCCGCCCATGAAGGCACCTGGTTGAAAGAGGCCAAGGGCAGCTATGAACTCAGGGGAAAGACCATGGGTATTATTGGCTACGGAAATATCGGTTCGCAGGTAAGTGTGCTCGCTGAGGCGATGGGTATGAAAGTGATATTTTATGATGTGGTCACCAAGCTACCCTTGGGTAATGCCGAATCAAGAAGAACGATCAGAGAGCTGGTGAGTGAGGCAGATATCGTGACGCTCCATGTACCCGATACGCCGCAGACAAAAAATATGATCAATAAAAACCTGATCAAGCAGTTTAAAAAGGGTTCCATCCTGCTCAATTACGCGAGGGGAGAGGTTGTCGACCTGGAAGGTTTGGCAAAGGCCATTGAAGAAGGGCAGATCGCCGGGGCGGGGATCGACGTATATCCGTGGGAGCCCGAAAAGAACGGCGACAAATTCCTCACGCCCTTACAGGGTTTGCCCAATGTGCTGCTGACACCACATATCGGGGGGTCTACCGAGGAGGCACAGGAAAACATCGGCGAGGATGTGAGCAATAAACTCTTCCAATACCTCGAAATGGGCGCCACCACCGGATCACACAGCATCCCTTCACTCAGCCTGCCACAACAGTCGGGCACACACAGGCTGTTGCATATTCATAAAAATGTACCGGGAGTGCTGTCGGAAATTAATACCCAGCTCTCAAGACACAACATCAATATCCTGGCACAGTATCTCAAAACAAATGAAGATATCGGTTATGTGGTGCTGGATGTCGACAAAAAACTTTCTGCCCAGGCCCTGCAGCTGTTGAAAGAGGTAAAACATACTGTCAAGACAAGGTTATTGTATTAACAGAAAATGCGAATGTAGCCAGAACCAACGATTGCAATATCTTTAGTTAATATTTCATATATTTTCTAAATGAATTATAAACCAATGACTTATGAAAATTGTCATCGTTGGCGGTGGCTTTGCCGGGCTCAAACTTGCCAGGCGACTGAACAACCGTCCGGGTTTTGATGTGATCCTGCTCGACCGCTTCAATTATCACCAGTTCCAGCCTTTGTTTTACCAGGTGGCGACTGCCGCGCTGGATGCCAGTAATATTTCGTTTCCCTTACGGAAAGTATTTCATAAGAGTAGGAATGTACGGGTCAGGCTCGCCGAGCTGCAGGAAATAAAATCCCCGGAGAACCGGATCGTAACCGATATCGGCGAAATGGACTATGATGTACTGGTGATCGCCACCGGGGCCGACAGCAATTTTTTTGGAAACCGGCAGCTGATGGCAAATGCTTTTCCGATGAAGTCAACCACGGAGGCCCTGCAGATCCGCCATCACCTGATCCAGAATTTTGAGGACGCGCTGAGTGTAAAGAATAAGGATGAACTGGAAAAATACCTGACGATGGTGGTGGTGGGAGGAGGTCCCACGGGTGTGGAGCTGAGCGGGGCCATTGCCGAAATGCGGAGATATGTTTTGCCCAAGGACTACCCCGAGATCGATTTCCACAGCATGAAGATCTACCTGCTGGAGGGTTCGCCCAGGACCCTTGCAGCCATGAGTGAACGATCCTCCGCTGAGTCGCGGTACTACCTGGAGCGGTTAGGGGTCACTGTTATGACCAGTACCGTGGTGAAGGACTACGACGGCAGTACGGTAACGTTGCAGGATGGTCGAACCATCAAATCCAACCTGGTGATCTGGGCCGCGGGGATCCGGGGCAATATTCCGCCGGGGGTGAAACCTGAAATGATCGTACGCGGGAACCGTATCAGGACCGACCGGTTTAGCAGGATTGAGGGGTTTAATAACATTTATGCCCTGGGTGATGTGGCCTATATGGAAACTCCCAAATATCCGAACGGCCAGCCACAGCTGGCATCCGTGGCCATCGCGCAGGCGGCCTGGCTGGCAAAGAACCTGGAAGAAATGATGCAGCTGAAGCCGGCTTTGAAAGAATTCGAGTATCATGATAAGGGCGTAATGGCCACGGTGGGCAGGAACCTGGCGGTAGTGGATCTGGCCAAACCCAAATGGCATTTCAAAGGATTGCTGGCCTGGTTGATCTGGATGAGCCTGCACCTGATGCTGATCCTAGGTGTGAAGAACCGGCTCTTCGTTTTCCTGAACTGGTTGTATAATTATATCACCTATGATCAGTCGCTACGGCTCCTGTTCAAGGAATTCTACCGGGCAAGGATAGTCCCCGGGCAACGGCCGGGCTCATGAACCGGTTTTCCGGATTTTCCTCGCCCTGCTTCGGAAGGCGGCTGTTTCAAGGTCCCAGCGCTCTTTGATGATAGTGTTCAACTCCGGGAGGATTTCAGGGTATTGTTTGGAAAGATTGCCGAGAATGCTGAGTGAAAAAGCTTTTATGGCGACCGCCGTTTCATTCGACTGGATAAAATCAAAACAGGTCGTCATCAGTTTGCCATGAAATTTCCGGGGGATTTTGATTCCCTGAAATAATCTTACCGTATTTCTCTTCACCGCATCGTGAAGTCGCGGTTTCTGCAGGTTGTTCAGCAATTTTCCGATATAGGGGCAGACGAGTTCGGGGTATTGCTTTACGCAATAACTCATGGGCCAGGCGGCGCGTTGGGTAATGCGGTATTCGTCCTGGAAAAATAGCTGCATCAGCGCGTCGAATTTTGTTGGATCATCTCCAATATAGCGCACGATGCGATCACATTGTTTTTTGGAATGCTCTTCCAGCAGGGCATCTCTGAGGTTCATAACGGCCGGGATTATTTGCCGACCATTTGTTGCATGGCTTTTGAAACGGCCGACCAGTGGTTGATGATGATGCTGGTAATGATGCTTACCGCGATGGTGACGATGATCAACGCCACGGCAAACCTGGTTTTTATGTATTTGGGACTGCCGCGGCGGGAGCTCAGGTTTTCAAGTTTTTTGTGGATTTCTTTCCGCTCGCTGAGTTCTTCAAATTTGTCCTTGCCCAGGGCAGTAATCTGGTAGGTGCCGGGCTCATGAGAATCAATAAAGCCAAAGTCCTTGAATTTGCTGAATAAAGAGTCAATGAACTCTTTTTTATTTTCAACTGATTCGGGCAGGGATCCGTTCAGAAAATTTACAAAGGATTGTTCCGGGATGACACCACGATTATAAAATACTTCAAGGAATTTGTATTCTACGTCGGTCATATTGTACGTAAAGATTTTTCAGCGACAAAACGGTTTTATGGAAGCCATCAAGGGACGGAGGTCTGCGAATCTATGAAACTTATTTTAAAAGGAAAGCGTAAATGTCACCGGGTTTTTTGGCTGGATTCTCCTTATTCTACCACCTATATTATTCTTATAATTTATATTATGTTAAATAGCCCCCACATAGCTAAGCTACTGTATTTGTATTATTTTTTTTAGCCCGACCCCTATTTGAGTGCATATTCTGTGTAGCTTGATAAGCAAATGAAGAATGTCCTCACTATCATTTTTCTCTTTTTTTTCGGATTCTGTTTCCTAATGATTTGGGAAGCTGGCTCACATGGGAATGCTCTTCGATTCAGGCCATGGATGTTAGAAGATTGGATTATATCCGTATTGGTCCTTTTGCCATGGGCGCTTGCAATATTGATAGGTGGCGGGGGGATTTACAAGATCCTTACTAGGCGAAAAAGGCGAATTTAATACATCGTCCCCGCCAGAAACCGGGAAAACACCATTGAGCACTATTCTTGACGCGTTAGTTCAAAACTATTCACTTTACTAGGGGCATCGTCTTTCCCTATCTTATAGATTGATAATTGAATGCTGTCTGGGATTGATTGTCCCTTTAATTCCAGGATGTAAACCCCATTACCTGTCCCCACTCCATGACCTTCATGATCTTTCATTTCCCAATTCAATATATACTTATCATTCGCAAAATCTCTACTAGAAAAGTTGGTTAATTTTAGGTTAAATTGAATTTGA
>DATJYH010000452.1:0-9454 GCA_035499675.1 Puia sp. | reverse complement strand
TGATGGAGCAGCCGGAGATCCGCATCTCGCTGCAGGTAAACAATGGGCTGCTTGATTTTAATGTAAAGAACCGGTACAACGGTGAGTCCAATGAAATCAAAGACAAGACCTCCGGCATCGGGCTGACCAACGTGATGCGACGTCTTAACCTATTGTACGAAAAAAAGCATATTTTAACCATCCATAAAGAGGATGGCTGGTTCGACGTATCACTGCAGTTAAAACTTCAACCATGATCAGGTGTGTAGCCGTGGATGATGAGCCGCTCGCGCTGGAGCTGCTGGAAGACAATATCCGGCAGATCCCTTTTTTACAGTTGGTCGCTAAATGCAGAAATGCCCTGGAGGCAACAGAAGTGTTGCGTCAGCAGGAGGTGGACCTGATCTTCCTTGACATCCAGATGCCGGGGCTGACCGGTCTGCAGTTTATCCGATCGCTGACAGGCAACCCAATGGTGATCCTCATCACGGCCTACGACAAATACGCATTGGAGGGATATGAACTGAATGTGATCGACTACCTCGTAAAACCGGTCGCCTTTGACCGGTTCCTGAAGGCCTGCAACAAGGCCTGGGAATTCTTTAAGTTGAAGAATCCTGCACCCGGCCAGCCAGGATCAGAACCGGAGGAGGATCCCGGGTATTTTTTTGTTCATGCTGAATACAGCCTGGTAAAAGTGGTCACGAATGATATCATCATGATCGAAGGGCTAAAAGACTATGTCAAGATACATCTCGTAAGCGGCAAGCCATTGGTCATCCGCATGCCCATGAAAACCATCGAAGAAAAACTTCCCCCGCGAAAATTTATTCGCATCCACAAATCATATATTATATCCATCGCTCATATTACCTCCATCCGGAAGAGCTCTGTATTCCTTGGAACCATTGAATTGCCCGTAAGCGACAACTACAAAGATGCGTTGTTGCAGGCCATCGGCCAGGGTTGACTACCGCCCGGTTTATTCTTTTTTCCATTCGTCGCAGGAAACCACCTGCTTGTCTCATTTGCAAATAAAATTCCATGTTCCGGGGATAGTTTTGCCACCGGATTGAACAACGCCAAAAACCATTTGTATGAAAAGAATTTTAATATTTATGCTGACCTTGATAAGCGCCGCCGCAGTTCAGGCGCAATTTCCTCCCGCAGGCGGCGGAAAAGGGCAGTCGGTCCCCAACCTCGGTCATGTATATGGCAAGGTGGTGGACAGTGCCGGTAAACCCCTGGGCGACGTAACCGTGCTCCTGCTGCAGAATAAATATGATTCCGCGGCAAAAAAAAGAAAAGATGTGTTGCTGAAAGGGGTCAGTACCAAGTCGAACGGCGAATTCAGCTTTGAAGAATTACCGCTGTTTGGCGGACTGAAACTCAAGATCTCCGCAACAGGATATAAAAATTACGAACAGGCAGTCGCCTTCCAGATGCGAATGCCCGCCGGCGGCGCTGTAAAGCCTTCTTCTGATCCCGCCCAGGCCATGAGTGCTATGAGCAATATGGTGAATGGTTTTGACAAGGACCTGGGAAATATCAAGCTGGTTCCTGATGTAAAACAATTGGCTGAGGTTACGGTTACCGCCAGCAAACCTACGCTGCGCATGGACATCGATAAAAAAGTATACAATGTAGAGAAAGATATGGTCAATGCGGGTGGAACGGCGATGGATGTTATGAAGAATGTTCCTTCTGTAAATGTTGACATCGATGGTAATGTAACGTTGCGCAATGCAACACCGCAGATCTATATCGATGGAAGACCCACCACGCTCACGCTTGACCAAATCCCGGCGGATGCCATCGAGAGTGTGGAAGTGATCACCAACCCTTCTGCCAAATATGATGCATCCGGTGGCGGCGCCGGCATTCTCAATATCATCCTGAAGAAAAACAGGAAAACGGGTTATAACGGCAACCTCCGTACCGGCGTCGACAGCCACGGAGGTATCAATGCCGGTGGCAATTTCAACCTGCGTCAAAATAAATTCAATTTCACGGGCGCCGGGTTCTATAATCAAAACAGAAGCGTTACCAATGGTACCAATGACCAGGTGAATAATCTCAACATCCCCACCTCCATTGATGAAACCATCTACACAAAAAACAAGGGAGCATTCGTTTTTGGAAGCATCGGATTTGATTATTTCATGACCAACCGGACTACGCTGTCTTTAGCGGGTATCAAGGTGCACGGACAGTTTAACCCGCTTGAAAACGATAATATCTACACATCGATCTATCCCCCCGACACCACATCTTCCACGCAGTACAGTCAGCGCAGTACCACCAGTTCGCGTGAGTTCAATGCCTCGGGTCTTACGTTTGGATTCAAACACCTGTTCCCTCACGAAGGAGAAACACTTACCCTCGATGCCAACTATTTTGCCGGGGTTAATAACAACCACTCCTTTTATGCTACCAACTATTATGAGGACGGGCCCGGGAGTGCGCAAAATGGCCTCAGGCAGCAGATCCTGAACGGGGATGGCAGCAATAAATTCTTTACGATTCAAACGGATTATGTACATCCCTTTACTACCAAAACAAAACTGGAAGCAGGTTTGCGCATGAACTCACAACACCTGCTGAATAACCAGTATAACTACCTGGATACCCTGGGCACCGGTGATTATTACATGGTTCCATCGGCCTCTACCAACTATGTAAATACCAACTATGTATATGCGGGCTATGTTTCGTTCACCAGCGCCATCAAAAACTTTGGATACCAGGTGGGGTTGAGGGGAGAAAGTTCTTCCTACACCGGGGAGCTGACCAATGTGAAGGAGAACTTTGGTAATCACTATCCCATCAGTCTCTTCCCTTCAGCATTTCTCAGCCAGAAGCTTAACAACAAACAGGAAATACAACTAAGCTATACACGAAGGATCAATCGTCCCAATTTTTTCCAGCTGATTCCTTACACTGACTATACCGATACCCTGAACATTACCAGGGGTAACCCCAACCTGGTGCCGGAATTTACCAATTCGCTGGAGATGTCTTACTCAAAAACGTTTAAAGGCAGCAACATGATATTGTTCTCGGTGTACTACAAACAAACCGACAATCTCATTACGCGGTTCCAGGACAGTGCGCTGAACCCGGTTACCGGGAAGATGGACATCATCAACACGTATGAAAACGCGAATTCCGCCAGGACGGTGGGTACTGAGCTGACTTCTACGGCCACGCTGACCAAATGGTGGGATATCACGGCCAATATCAACCTCTACAATTCCTTTATCAATACCAGCAATCTCGGTGAAACCTCACAGGATGCACTCTGGAGCTGGTTTGGTAAACTGAATACCAATTTCAAATTACCGGCCAAGCTCAAATTGCAGATCACCGGTATTTACCAGTCCAAGAGCAATCTGCCGGTGAATACCAACAGCGGCCAGATGGGCCCTCCCGGTGGCGGTGCACCGCAGAGTGCCGCACAGGGATACATCGCTGCCTTCTGGGCCGTGGATGCCGCCCTGAGCCGGAGCTTCCTGAAAAACGACGCCGCTACACTGAGTGTTTCCATGGGTGATATTTTCAGGACAAGATGGTCGCGCCAGCATTCGGAAAGCTCCTTCTTTATGCAGGACTACGACCGCCTGCGCGACCCACAGCTGGTCCGCGTAAATTTCACCTGGCGGTTTGGCAAGATGGACGTATCGCTGTTCAAAAGGAAGAATATGAACGGCAGCGGCTCCCAGGATGCCATGCAGGGAATGCAACAATAAGCTTGTGATGATAGAGCAGTTATAAACCGAAAGCCCGGTCACCAGTACCGGGCTTATTCATAGGCTGCCAGACGGGTTCCCGGGATTCCGCCGGCCGCAAGAAATTCAGATTTTTTACTTTATATTGTGTCCCCTTAACGCAATGAACCATCACCGGTAAAAACGCTTCAAATATGAAACAGGTAAGTCTCTTGGTAGTTTGTTTTGCAACATCTCTCTCGCTGCTGGCCCAGGCGCCCGGCAGTGCGCCGCAGTTGGGCAAAGATCCCATCAGCAAAGTAGTGGCGGCGATGACGCTGGAAGAAAAGGCCAAAATGGTTGTCGGCATGGGTTTCCGTTTCCCGGCTCCTGCGGCTGCACCTAACCGTAAGAAGGACAGTGCGGGCAATAAAAAAGATACAGCCAAGGCGGCCATTGTTACCGATGGATTCAAACTGCCGCCCGGTGACCCGGACGCAGACAAGATCCCGGAAAAAGTACCGGGCGCTGCCGGCAGAACACACCCGATCCCTCGTTTGGGTATTCCATCCATCACCGTATCCGACGGACCGGCTGGTGTCCGCATCGAACCCATCCGGAATGGTGACAGCTCCAAAACGTATTATGCCACGGCCTGGCCCGTGGGCACCCTGCTGGCCTCTTCCTGGGATACCAGCCTGGTAAGGAAAGTGGGTGTGGCCTTTGGTCATGAGGTCCATGAATACGGTGTCGATATCATCCTGGGTCCGGCATTGAACATTCACCGGAACCCCCTCGGCGGCAGAAATTTTGAATATTTTTCAGAAGACCCGCTGGTAGCCGGTTATATTACCGCGGCGATGGTAAACGGGATCCAGTCAAACGGCGTCGGTACCTCCATCAAACATTTCGCCGCCAACAACCAGGAAACCAACCGCAATACCGTCAACACCATCGTGAGCGAAAGAGTGCTGCGCGAAATTTACCTGAAGGGTTTTGAAATCGCCGTAAAAAAATCACAACCCTGGACGGTGATGTCTTCTTACAATCTTATCAATGGAACCTATACCTCGGAACGATACGACCTGTTGACCACCGTGCTCCGGAAAGAATGGGGTTTTAAAGGGTTTGTCATGACCGACTGGTTTGGAGGAAAAAATGCGGTGGAACAAATGAAGGCCGGCAATGACCTGCTCATGCCGGGTGGCCCCAACCAGACAAAGGCCATTATTGACGCTGTGAACGGCGGCACGCTGGATGTAAAGGTCCTGGACCAGAATGTGACCCGCATCCTCGCGATCATTTTGAAGTCGCCCTCCTTTAAAGGATATAAGAATTCCGACAAACCTGATCTCACCAAAGATGCACAGATATCAAGATCTGCGGCCAGTGAAGGTATGGTATTGTTGAAAAACAACGGGTCTGCACTGCCGCTGAAACAGGTACATACGATCGCGCTGTTTGGCAATACTTCCTACGATATGATAGCCGGTGGTACGGGCAGCGGCGATGTGAACAAGGCCTATAAGATTTCCCTGGCTGAAGGTTTGACCAATGCTGGTTACCAGGTCGACAAAGACCTGCGCAACGGGTACGAGCGCTATATCGCCGATGTAAAAGCCAAAAGACCCAAACCCAGGTTCTTCTTTATGCCTTCTCCTCCCATTCCCGAATTCAGCGTAGCAGATGTCCTGGACAAAGAGGCCGCCAATGCTGACGCAGCGGTGATCACCATCGGGAGAAACGCCGGCGAGGGAGCTGACAGAAAAGTAGAAAACGACTTCACCCTGTCTGCCGTGGAACAGGACCTCCTCAAAAATGTTACCAGCGCGTTTCATGCAAAGGGCAAAAAGGTGATCGTGGTGCTGAACATTGGCGGTGTCATCGAAGTATCCAGCTGGAGAGATATCCCGGATGCCATCCTATTGGCCTGGCAACCCGGCCTGGAAGCAGGCAATGCCGTAGCGGATGTGTTGAGCGGCAAAGTCAACCCCTCCGGAAAACTGGCCACCAGTTTCCCCGTTCAATACAACGATGTGCCATCTGCTAAAAACTTCCCCGGCAAGGAATTGAATCCTCCCGGCGACAATAAGGGCGGAGGCTCCATGTTCCAGGGACGTCCCGCAGAAGTAACCTATGAAGAAGGGTTGTATGTAGGCTATCGCTATTACAACAGCTTCCATGTTAAACCCGCCTACGAATTCGGGTATGGGTTATCGTATACCCATTTTCGTTATAGTAACTTAAAACTCGGCAGTCCCGCGTTTAACGGCAAACTGACATGCACCGTAACGGTAACCAATGACGGACAGGTGGCCGGCAAGGAAGTAGTACAGCTTTACCTCTCGGCGCCTGCCCAAAAACTGGACAAGCCCGCAGAGGAGTTGAAGGCTTTTGCAAAAACAGGGCTGCTGCAACCGGGGGCGTCTCAAACACTGACCTTTACCATCCACCCGTCCGACCTCGCGTCTTATGATAGCGACAGGTCCTCCTGGGTGGCCGAGGCGGGTACCTACACGGTGAAAGCAGGAGCTTCTTCCGAAGACATCCGGCAAACAGCCAGTTTTACCCTTGCCAAAGAGTTGGTGACCGAAAAGGATGAGAAGGTGATGACGCCCAAGGGGACCATTAATGAATGGAAAAAACCATAGTCGGGCATGGGCGCGGCGAGATTTGAGATACGTGATACGGGCTGCATCGGGGAACGGTTAATCATGGAAAGTAAAGCGGCACATAAAGACGGCCATCCACCTACTCCGCCTAAGGCGGATTCGGCGGATGCCGTCGATCATCGACCATCGACATGAGCCTGTCAACCGTCCATTGTCATCTGTCAACTAAAACATATGTCAACACATCGCAGAGATTTTCTAAAGGCAGCCGCGGCAACCACGGCTGGAACCCTTTTGCTCGGTAACCGTGCGACAGCATCCTGGTTACGGAGCAACGCGGAAAGACCGGTTGGTCTGCAGCTTTACACCTTTTTCAATGTCATCGATAACGACCCGCCCGGTACGCTGAAAAGAATCGCGGAAATCGGTTACAAGGAAATCGAATCCGCCTTTAGCAAAAAGGGCGGCTACTATGGTATGAAGCCAAAGGAATTCAGATCGCTGCTGGACAGCATGGGATTGTCCTGGCAGTCGCACCATGTGCTGGGTGCTCCTTTTAAACTACCACCCGGCGCCAAAATGCCCACCGGTGCAGACGGGAAACCGATTACCATTCCACCGATGCGTAACCTCCGGGACAATATGCAGGAACTGGTAGACGAGGCGGCAGAAGGCAGCCTGCCTTACCTGGTTTGTGCTAGCACACCCATCACCACGCTGGATGAGATCAAAGGTTCTATCGAAGTGTTGAATAAAACCGGCGAGGCCTGTAAAAAAGCGGGGATACAATTCTGTTATCACAACCACTACCATGAATTTGAAATGGTGGAAGGACAGATTCCTTATCACATGATGCTTTCCCAGTGCGATGCAGACATCGTAAAAATGGAACTCGACCTGTGCTGGGTAACCAAGGCAGGTGTTGACCCGGTGATGTTGTTTACGGAACATCCCGGTCGGTTCCCACTCTGGCATGTCAAAGACATCGACAAGGACCTGAAAGGACCACTGCCCGTTGGCACCGGCGTGGTGGATTTCAAACGCATCTTTGCAAACGCAGACAAATCGGGTATGAAACACATCTTTGTGGAGCATGATATGCCCGCAGATCCTTATGCCAGCATCACGACAAGCCTGCAGAACCTCCGCAAAATCATGGCCTGAGGCGAGCCCTGATGTCAGATTGCCGCGTGATTTTTTTGCAGAAATTATCAGAGATACCTTTCTTCCACATACAGGAGAAAGGTATTTTTTTTAATTTTAGAGATACCAGCACACTTAAAACTACCAGCACATGAGAAAACATCTGACGCTTATTTTTTTATTTCTTTTCATCCTCGCGACGGGATCTGTTAACGCACAAAAAAAATCATCCAGGACCCAGGCGGATCCCACCAAAACCGAGATCATCCAGGACCTGCAATCGCAATTCGGTGCGTACAAAAAAATAGCTGTTGACATATGGGGCTATGCGGAAGTAGGTTACAAGGAATTCAGGAGTTCCGCCCTCCATCAAAAAACCCTTGCTGACAATGGGTTTTCGGTACAGGCCGGCGTTGCGGATATTCCCACCGCCTTTGTGGCCACCTACGGAAGCGGTAAACCCGTGATCGGTATCCTGGCCGAATACGATGCCCTGCCTGGTTTATCGCAGGATTCTGTACCGGAGAAAAAACCGATTCCGGGCAGGGATGCCGGGCATGGCTGTGGTCACAATCTCTTTGGAACAGCCTCCGTGGCTGCCGCCATCGAACTGAAGAAAATCATGGAGGAGAAAAAACTGCCGGGCACCATCAAACTGTTCGGATGTCCCGCTGAGGAGGGTGGCAGCGGAAAAGTATATATGGTGAGAGCAGGATTGTTCAACGATGTGGATGCAGTTATCCATTGGCACCCCGGGGACGATAATGGAGTCACCATGACAAGCGCTCTTGCCAACATATCTGCCAAGTTCAGGTTTCACGGCATTGCCTCACACGCCGCCGCGGCGCCCGAAAAGGGACGTTCGGCACTGGACGCCGTGGAATCCATGGACTACATGGTAAACATGATGCGTGAACACGTGCCACAGGAAACAAGGATCCACTATGTGATCACCAATGGCGGCAAAGCGCCCAACGTGGTACCGGATTTTGCCGAAGTATACTACTATGTGCGTCATCCAAAAAAAGACATGGTGCGCGAGATATTCGACCGAGTGGTGAAAGCTGCACAGGGAGCCGCCATGGGAACGGGAACGACCATGGATTATGAAATCATCGGCGGCACGCACGATCTGTTGTTAAACAGGGTGCTGGCCGACGACATGCAAAGAAACCTGGAGATGGTGGGTGGTGTTTCGTATACGCCGGACGAAGTAGACTTCGCCACAAAGATCCAGGCTAGTTTTGCTTACAAGGCTCCCCCCATCGGCAATGCCGATTCGGTTAAACCAATCAAGGTTGAAAATGATGCAGGTGGCGGATCAACGGATGTGGGTGATGTGAGTTATGCAGTACCCACGGTAGGTTTGAGGGCTGCGACCTGGATACCGGGTACCTCGGCGCACAGCTGGCAGGCGGTTGCCGTTGGGGCCAAGGACATTGGGGCCAAGGGTATGATGGTGGCTGCAAAAACCATGGCATTAACCGGTTTTGATCTGCTGACCAATCCTGCATTGGTTCAAAAAGCTAAGGAAGAATATGTGAAAGACAAGGGCGATTATCAATACAAGGCCCTCCTGGGTGACAGAAAACCCGCGCTGAATTATCGCGATTAAAATAAGATGAGAAAGGGGATGATTACAGGATTCTCAAACCTGTAATCATCCTTTTATTTTACCAGAATCTTACATAGAGTCCCATCAGCAACAGCAATATCACAACGATGAGGAAGATGGACGATGGCTGCAGTTTGAACATGCCCTTGTCCAGTACAAATGCCTTCGGATTTACTTTGGGACCTGCCAGGCTGATCACTACCATGATCAATACCGTGAAAAAGAAAGACCAGCCCATGGTGATCAGGAAGGGGATCTCATAATCGCCCTTGTCGTTCAGGAAGGCGGTATAGAACCAGGTTTCATGTCCAAACCACTGTGGGGCATAACTGCTGAAAATGACCACGATCACAAAACCTGTTACCAATCCCGCAATGGCCGCTGCACCCGTCGTTCTT
>DATJYH010000451.1:0-3043 GCA_035499675.1 Puia sp. | reverse complement strand
TTTTTGATCGTCCCACCTTGTCCATGCGCCAGTTCCTGCAGGATAAAGACAGGACCGGCATCATCGCGGAATTCAAAAGGAAGTCACCTTCCAGGGGAGTGATCAATCCTGACGCGGATGTATTTTCGGTTACCGAAGCCTATGCACGAGGTGGCGCATCTGCCCTGTCCGTGTTAACAGACGAACATTTCTTTGGTGGATCAACGGAAGACCTGTTGAAGGCCCGGGCGCATCCTGTTCCCATTCTCCGAAAGGATTTTATGATCGACGAATACCAGGTGGTGGAGGCAAAGGCCATGGGAGCCGATGTGATCCTGCTGATCGCCGCCTGCCTGGACCCGGGTATGGTGAAGAAGTTCGCCAGGCTGGCAAAGTCGCTCAAACTGGAAGTATTGCTTGAAATTCATAAAGAAGAAGAATTGGAGCATATTTGCGATGAAGTTGACCTGGTAGGGGTCAATAATCGCGACCTGAAAACCTTTTCCGTGGACATCAACCGGTCGATCGAACTGATCGGCAGGATTCCCCCCGGCAAGATCAGCGTGGCTGAAAGCGGCATCAGCGAAGTGGACACCATCCGGTTGCTGAAAACGCATGGGTACCAGGGATTCCTGATTGGTGAGAACTTCATGAAAGAGCCGGATCCGGCGATTGCATTTGCCTCCTTTGTTAACCAATTAAAAAAAGGACTGCATGAGAGTAAAAGTCTGCGGCATGACACAACTCGATCAGGTCAGAAAGCTGGATGAGATGGGCCTCGACTTTGCCGGATTTATTTTTTATCACAAGTCGCCCAGGTACGTCGGAAAGCATATTCGCGGAGAACAGCTGAAAAAGGCAAAACTCAGGCTGGGGAAGGTCGGCGTTTTTGTCAACGCACCCTATGAAGAAGTGATGAAGCACGTGGATGATTATGGACTGGATATGGTACAGCTCCATGGTGATGAAACACCCCGGCTCTGTGAGCAACTGGCCAATTACGTGAGTGTAATCAAAGTGTTCCGGGTGGGCGACGATGATCCCATTGAATGGATCATGCGGCCCTACCAGGATGCCTGTGATATGTTCCTGTTTGATACGCTGGGAGTAGGCTATGGCGGTACGGGGAAAAAGTTCAACTGGGAGATATTAAAAACAACGCCGATGGAGAAACTTTTTTTTCTCAGCGGCGGTATTGAGCCGGATGACGTGGAGAAGTTAAAAGAGTTTGCCGCAGAACCAGTGGCAAAACGATTGTTCTCGATCGATATCAACAGCCGTTTTGAACTCAGCAGTGGCATAAAAGACATGGAGAAAATAAAAATATTTCTGAAGAACCTCAATGGAGGCTGAGGTCCTGCTGTTAAAATGAAGTGATATGCAAACAGAAGAAATCAACAGGGAGGCCCGTTCCTTTGCCGTCAGCACGGAAGGTTATTATGGGAAATTCGGAGGGGCCTATATTCCCGAGATGCTGCATCCCAATGTGGAAGAGCTGAAGCGACGTTACCTGGAGATCATCCATGAGGCTTCCTTCCAGAAAGAATTTCATAACCTGTTGCAGGATTATGCCGGTCGCCCCACGCCCCTGTACCTCGCCAAAAGACTAAGCAACAAATACAACACAGAAATTTTTTTAAAGCGGGAAGACCTTTGTCATACCGGCGCGCACAAGATCAACAATACCATCGGGCAAATACTGCTGGCCATTCGACTTGGCAAGCGCCGGATCATTGCGGAAACGGGCGCCGGCCAGCATGGCGTCGCAACGGCGACCGTATGTGCACTCAAAGGACTGGAGTGTATCGTATATATGGGCGAAAAAGATATTGAACGCCAGGCTCCCAACGTGGCGCGGATGAAAATGCTCGGTGCAAAAGTAATTCCTGCCACTAGTGGCAGCAAGACGCTGAAGGACGCGACCAATGAGGCCATTCGGGATTGGATCAACAACCCGGTGGATACGCATTACATCATCGGCAGCGTGGTGGGGCCGCATCCCTACCCCGATATGGTAGCTCGTTTTCAGAGTGTGATCAGCGAAGAGATGCGTCGCCAGTTGCATGAAAAGACAGGACATCCCCTTCCCACGCATATCATCGCCTGTGTGGGTGGTGGCAGCAATGCCGCAGGTGCTTTTTATCACTACCTCGACGAGCGGAGCGTTGAACTGGTGGCCGTGGAAGCAGCAGGGCATGGCATACACAGTGGCATGAGTGCTGCCACCACGCAACTCGGCCGGCCGGGGATCCTGCATGGGAGCAGAAGCCTGGTGATGCAGACGGACGATGGGCAGGTAGTGGAACCACACAGTATTTCTGCCGGTCTTGACTACCCGGGCATCGGTCCCCTGCATGCGCATTTATTCGACAGCGGCCGGGCAGGTTTCCTGCATGCAACAGATGAGGAAGCCCTGGCAGCGGCTTTTCAACTGGCAAAACTGGAGGGCATCATCCCCGCGCTGGAAAGCGCACATGCACTCGCGGCCCTGGAGCAGCTGGCGTTGAATGAAAAGGACCGTGTGGTGATTTGCTTAAGTGGTCGCGGTGACAAGGACCTGGCAACCTATATGCGTGTCATGGAAGGATAAGGAGTATTTGTGCGGTGATAACAGGTAAAAAAGAAAATTGGTTTTCGACAGTATAATGAGCAGGATCAAAACAGTCTTTGAAAAAAAATCAGGGAATATTCTGAACGTGTATTGCACGGCGGGCTTCCCGGAACTGGACAGCACGCTTTCTGTGATGAAGGCGCTGCAGGAGGGGGGCGCTGACATCATCGAGCTGGGGATGCCTTACAGCGATCCGCTGGCCGATGGGCCGGTGATCCAGGCCAGCAGCATGAAAGCGTTGTCAAATGGCATGACCATGACAACCCTGTTCAAACAACTGGCCCATTTACGGGAAACGATCCAGGTACCGGTGCTGCTCATGGGTTATATGAACCCGGTGTTGCAATACGGGTTTGAGAAATTTTGTGCGGATGCGAAAAAGGCCGGCGTTGACGGGCTCATTCTTCCCGACCTGCCGATCTATGAATTTGAGACAGAATACGGAGCCCTTGT
>DATJYH010000450.1:0-3732 GCA_035499675.1 Puia sp. | reverse complement strand
CCTTGCCGGTTGCAGGGTCGAGACCCGGCATCCCCGACAGGTATATCAAATCACCGGCGATGACCGACTGGGGAAAGGCTTCGCTCATCCGCGGTGCTCTTGAGGTATTGAAGTTTTTTCTTGTACTCATATCGAAAAAATTTTGATTCCGGGTGATGCTGGCCTCATGACTTCAGCCATTTGTCAAACCAGTCGAAAGCCTCTTGCTGCATAGCACGGTCGAATTTGTGTGGCCCGGGACAGAATGAACATTGATAGCGTTCCGGATTTCCCGCTTTCTGATAGATGGTTCGCAGTTCCTGGTCGGCCGCATGCATTTCGGGGAGCGTGTACAAATCATCTTCGGTATCGTTGAGCACCAGGGCAGCAGCGGGTGCATGCAGCCCGAGGATTTCCGGAAAATCCAATTCGTTGGGCAGCAAAGGCACATATACCATCCAGGTGTGATGGATGGACTTATTGAGCAGAAAATCTTTCCAGGTCGTCATAAATCCCACCACAACCGTGCATCGTATCCGCGCATCGAGGCCGGCCATAAAAACACTTCGCATACCACCCCCGGAAAGACCGCCGCATCCCACCCGTGTTGGATCAACATCGGGTCGGGCGCATAAAATATCCAGTGCCTTTCGGTCCTCGGCAAAAAAGACCCCGGGCCAGGTGGTACCGGCGCAAAAAAGTGATTTTGCCATAATCGACTCGTGGTCGCCCGCCCAGGCATTGTACGCAGCAATATGCTGCGGGTTTTCCGGGTCTTCATCTGTCAGCCCCTTACGCATCTCCGCCGGCACATCCTGTAACATTACCCGGCGACTGGCAAAAGGAAATGCATCAGGGACCAGCACGACGTAGCCCCTTTTCGCTATTTCATTGGCCCAGGCCAGCGACTCATAATACTGTCGTTGGTGGTCATCAAGCAATGGATGTTGATGATCTGCCGTCCGCGTAATTTTTCTTGCTCCGAAATATTTATTGCCGCCATGATCATGGAAGGCGAGCAGGGCCGGCAGGCGACCGGTGGCTCCTTTGGGTTTAAGCAGGATCGCGTCGGTTGGCCTGCCATAGGGCAATGCCCAGCTCAACTCTTCAATGAGGAGTCCGTCGTATTCAAACGCTCGTTGTACGGTTACCGCCGGCATTCCGCCAATATCGGGAATGCTCATACGCTGTTCCAGCACCGTTCTAGCCCTTGTCCGCCAGGTCCCGATGTCGTTAAACTCGTCCCGGCGATAGGACAGGGCTGGCAACTTCCCCCCGATCAGGCCCGCAGCCCAGGGTCCGTATTGTCCGATCACGGACAGGTCAGCCACCCCGGTTACCCCGGAATACCCTGGAGCACCTGCTGCGGATGGGTGCGGGGAAGTCTGGTTGGTTTGTGTGATCTGTGGAAAAACAGTCAGCTCTTGAGCCGGCCGGGCCGCCATGCTGAAGCCCGCAAGCCCCGTCCATTTGAGAAAATCCCTTCGGTTGCGCATGAGCTGACGAATGAAATGTACTCCTGAAGATAATATAAATTCCCTGGCCGACAGATAAGAGTGCTATGTATCCGCAGCCTGAAACTTTTGGTATTTGTATTTTTGACGAACATGCGCCGGTGCAGATCTTCCGGGCGGTGATTTTATTTAAACCCTGCTGCACCGATCGTGTCGATGATAACGTTGCCGGTAAGCGCTCTTACGAAGCGAAAGTTTTATTCAACCATACAACAATCTCCTCCCAGCATTCCCTGGGAATTTTGGCGTGGGTGGCATTTTTCATCACAAAAAATTCCTTTTGGTTGCCGGGTATCAGGTTGTAAAAATCCTTCACCTTATCGATCTCAAACAATTCGTCTTTGTCGCCAACGCCCACCAATACCGGTATATTTAAATCGGGCGGGAGTCTCAGTTTTTTGACGTCAAGCATCGTTACAAACCGGGGCGTGTACCTGAAATTGAACAAGCTGTCTTCCGACACCGTCATTCCTTCCCGGTAATATTCCACCGCCCGGTAAGAGGGGCGAAAGACAGCGCTGGAAAGCAGTTTTGCTTTTTGAAAGAATGTAAGTGGCTTGTTGAGCCCCTTCCGGCCTTCATAGGCACCAGACAGCAAAACCAATCCTGCAATGTCATGGGGAACCGAATCGGCGGCACACATGGCGGCAGCTACGCCGAGGCTATGTCCCAATACAATCACTTTCGAATAACCGAGTCCCCGGATATATTTTACCGCATCCGCCAAATCGCCGATCCAACGGTCTTTGCCTGGACTGTCGCCCCGATTGCCGCCGGACAAACCATGTCCACGGTAATCGAGCCCAAACGTGGTGTATCCCCCTTTCGAGATGGGAATGCCTGCCATATTATAGGGCCCGCTGTAGGCGGTAAAACCATGGAAAATCAATACGGCAATCTGTTTTTTTGCAGGCACGATACTATCCGGATCCCACCTGCGCAAAAAAAGTGTCTCCCCGTCTGATGTAACAAACAGGTTATGTGGCCCGCTGTATTGCTGTCTTAGCACGGCAGCTTCTGCCGGTGTAATTCCCTTATTTTTTATCCTCCAGGTAGTGGGAAGATAGGCTAAGATCAGCCCGGTAACACAGAGGACTGCCAGCAGGATAAGCAGGCTGTATAAAATTCTCCTGATTACTTTTTTCATTTGTGTAGGACGTATGTATGAAATTCAGCGTTGTGTTTCTCTCCATTTTTTTCCAGTGCAAATCTTCCGGGGAGCGTCTTAAACCGGCGCCATCAACACGAACGATGCCCAGGGCCGGGACACGAGATGGCATGGTCTTACCAGGTAGTCAACCTCGCAAGGCCTCTCTCTATCCCTGATTTGATCATTCGTCCATAACCATCGTCGGGCAAACAATCTTTATATAAAAGGGCGTTTTGATAGTTTTTTTCTGCATTGCCCCGATCTCCCAATTGCTCATAGCAATGGGCAATATTTAAATACAGCGAAGGATAATATGCAGCCATACCCTCGTCCCCGATTTTTTGTGCAAAGTGCAACGCGGTTTTGTCCCAGGATAGTTTGTCCCCGATGGTTTTTTGATGCCTGGCAACATAGTGGGCCGCTATAAATTTCTCGAAATCATTTTTGGCATCCTCCCAAGCCTGCATAAACAGGTCCCCGGCTTTTTGTGGGTCCTGACTCGCTTCGAGTTCCATTCCCCTTGCACAAAGCTTCACTACATGGTTATCCGGGTCAAAATGCATCGGGTTCTTTTTGGATGTGGAATCAGTGTCTTGAATGAACAACAACACTCAATACCATTACTTAAATATACACAAGTTTGCTTTGCAGGAGGTAACGGCTTTCTTTCCCAGGCGTCATCTTTCCGGTTTCAAGCCCGTGAACATTTTGAAGGGCAGCCCGCCAGGGGTTCCAGCAATTCAATATCAATATGAATAAATGGCTGAAGCTGTTTTTTTTCAATACCGGTTTATCTGCCGCAGCTTTTGCATCTGACGCATTGATCGTATTACTGATCACGGTGATCACCGTGAGCTTTCACACATTGAAAGCCGCCATAGCAAACCCTGTAAATGGATAGAGAACGGAATAATAGCTGCGAGGGTGTGGACCCAAAAACCGGGAAATCATGCAAACGGCATTTGCCCCAGGTCGATTCTCATCGACGCATAATCGTCCTTCCAGCCATGTTTCCATCTCCGGTGGCTCCATAGCCACATGTCCGGCTGACTGCGGATCACATTTTCAAGGTGCCGTACATACGAACGG
>DATJYH010000449.1:0-3130 GCA_035499675.1 Puia sp. | reverse complement strand
CGCGCCATACAGTTTAAGGAGCGGGGAGAACTGCTGCTCCTGAAATTTGCGGAAAGACTCAACGAAGTGGGCGTGTTGGAAGGATTGCCAAAAATGGAAGGCAAACGAATGCTTGCCATCTGGGCTCCTAAGTCGCAGAAGAAGAAGTAGTGATTTTTTGATCATCCATAAGCCGTTCCGCACCACCTGCTGAACGGTTTTTTTTTGCTCAAGCCACCCGGCGTCAAATCTATGACCTGGAAAATAATCATGATAGGCTCCGGCAATGTAGCCACAATACTCGGAAGAAAAATACTTGCGGCCGGGCATACCATCCTGCAGGTGTTCGGCCGGCGGGAACTGCATGCCAAAGCCCTGGCAAACGAGTTTGTTTGCGGCTATACATCATCGTGGGCAGGTATTGACCGGGATGCCGACCTCTATATAGCTGCCCTGTCTGACCAGGCCCTGACAGAAATGGCCGCGCAGCTGACGCTTCCCGGTAAATTCATCGTTCATACTGCGGGAGCCGTGCCCATGAATATTTTACAACCCGTAAGCCCGCGTTGCGGTGTGCTCTACCCCCTTCAAAGCCTGAGCACTGAGGTGGCCGCACCGGTGGAAATACCACTTTTGCTAGATGCCGGCAATACCCAGGACCTCGGGCTGCTTGACGAGTTTGCGCGTACCTGCTCTCCTCTCGTTCGCCGGGCGGATGATACAACCCGGTTGAAGTTGCATGTGGCGGCTGTTTTTGTCAATAATTTTACCAACCATTTGCATGTGCTGACCGAAAGGTATTGCAGAGAAGAAGGAATGGATTTCAGGTTGTTACTCCCCCTGATCCATGAAACAGCCTCAAGGCTGGAAGAAACCTCCCCGCAGTTGCTGCAAACGGGCCCGGCAGCCCGGAACGACCTGGAAACGGTAAAAAGACATCTTTCGCAATTGGAGCCCTACCCGGAAATGAGAAATATCTATGAAATAATGACCGGGTCCATTCAGCGACTGGCGGAGCGGCATGGAAAAAGCCGCTGAATGAGCCGTTTTGGGCCGATCTGCGGATTCTTGAAAAATTGCCGGGAAGAATGTGCAAATTTGCAAATCTTCAAATCTGCAAATTTGCATGAGTTTTTTAAAGTCCTTCAAACATATCAGCACTTTTGTTTTTGATGTGGATGGTGTGCTCACGGATGGCACCGTGCTGGCCTTTGACAACGGGGAGCAGGCCAGGCGGATGAATATCAAGGACGGGTATGCGCTGCAGCTGGCGGTAAAAAAAGGATACCGCGTACTTGTCATTTCCGGCGGTTCCTCGGAAGGCGTCAGGTTGCGTCTGCATAAACTCGGTATTACCGAGGTGTTTATGAAAGTAGAAAATAAAAGGCTATTGCTGGAGGAGTACCTGGGAAAACATGGCTTGAACTGGAAGGAACTTTTGTTTATGGGAGATGATGTGCCGGATTATGCAGCCATGCAAAGAGCGGGCCTTTCCTGCGCCCCGGCAGATGCTGTATCAGCTATCCGGGATGCGGCCCAATACATCTCACCCTTTAAAGGCGGGGAGGGCTGCGTAAGAGACGTCATCGAAAAAGTGCTAAAACTGAATGATCATTGGGAACTGGACGATACCGTAACCTCCGCCTGATTTTCTAACCTGTTGAGGTTCGGCTTCCGGCAAATTGGATCATATCTTCTTCTATCTTGCAGGCTGTAAATTACGTTACCATGAAACTCGCAGGAGCGTTTTTCCGCTTGATACGATGGCCCAACCTGGTTTTCATAGCGCTCACGCAGTTCCTTTTTTATTATTGCATTTTATTGCCCGGTTTCCCGTTGGGCGAAAGTCATGCCGGGAGCAATGTACTCAAGCCCGGCTCCTTTTACCTGCTCTGTTTATCGTCGGTATTGATCGCAGCAGCAGGCTACATTATCAACGATTATTTTGACCTGAATATTGACCGTGTCAACAAGCCTGCAAAAATCGTTGTGGAAAAACTGATCAAACGGAGATGGACCATCGTGTGGCACTGGGTTCTTTCCGGATTCGGTGTGGTCATTGGATTTTACCTGAGCGTGAAACTAAAAAATATCATCATCGGTCCGGCCAACCTGGTCTGTGTGGTCCTGCTCTGGTTCTACAGCACCACGTTCAAAAAAAAATTACTGATTGGCAATGTCGTTATTTCATTGCTGACGGCCTGGGTGATCCTGGTGCTGTACTTCTGCGAGTTCAGGCTGCATCGGTTCATAGATCCAGGTTACCAGTATTATTTGTCCAGGCTGTTTAAGTTTGCGCTGCTTTATGCCGGTTTTGCCTTTATCATATCGTTGGTGCGGGAAGTAGTAAAAGACATGGAGGACATGGAAGGAGACGCAAGATATGGATGCAGGACCATGCCGATTGTCTGGGGCATCCAGGTTTCCAAATTTTTTTCGGCCACCTGGCTGATGCTGCTGATAGTATGCCTTGCCATCATTCAGTTTTATGTGCTGCAGTACCGGTGGTGGTGGGGCATTTTGTACTCGATGGCGGCCATCATCCTGCCCCTGCTGATTGTTTTGCGCAGCCTGTATTATGCCATCTCGCCGGCAGATTATCACAAATTAAGTAACCTGATCAAAGCCGTTATGCTGACAGGTATTTTATCGATGATTTTTTTCAAACTGAGTCATTCATGGATCGTATAGTACTCGCCTCCCGGTCCCCGCGCAGAAAACAACTGCTGGAATGGGCCGAAATTGATTTTGATGTGATCGTACACGAAACAGACGAATCCTATCCCGCGGATTTACCGGTGGAAAAAGTACCTGTTCATATTGCCAGGAACAAGGCACTCGCCGTTGGGAAAACGCTGGATCCCGGGCGTATGGTGGTAGCTGCCGATACGGTGGTGGTGCTGAACAATGAGATCATTGGAAAGCCCGTGGACCGGGCGGAAGCGATCCGGATCCTGACAAGGCTTTCGGGCAAAAAACACCTCGTGATCACCGGGGTCGTCATGATGCGTAACGGCAGGGAGCGGGCACTTTCAGACAGCACCGAAGTTTGGTTTCATGAACTGACCCCCGCGCAAATTGAATTCTATGTAGACAACTACAAGCCCTACGATAAGGCTGGTGCCTATGCCATCCAGGAATGGATCGGTGT
>DATJYH010000448.1:0-9617 GCA_035499675.1 Puia sp. | reverse complement strand
AAGCAGATCGTTGTTTCCCTTTACATCGGAGGCCCAATCTTTAAATCTTTCCCCCCGGTAATCCTTTTCCTGCAATTTATACCGCTGGATCATGGTACCCATAGCGCCATCGATGACCAGTATGCGTTGCTCCAGTTCTTTTCTGATATCGCTCATCGTTCAAGAGTTTAGTCCTTTTCGTCCAGCCCCAGGCTGGGACAAGAAGAAAAATGAACAATCGGTCATCGCCCTGTATTGGACCGGGCACAACCATTTTTCCAGCATTGAACCTTTAAACGTTTGGGAAGATGGATAGGGAGGCTTCCTTGGCGTTTATTAGTTCAGTTTATCTTTCCAGCCCAAGGCTGGACGGGATTACAGGCCGAACAATAAACAAATCCGCCTGTGGCCTGCAAAATTAAGAAAAGAGAAGGGAAAATCAAAACGGGTAAAAGGAACTGCGCATCACCGATTCGACACATAGCTCTCCACCGGCAACCTGTTGCTGATGGACCTGGCCAGCGTCATTTCATCGGCATATTCCAGTTCGCCGCCAAAGGCGATGCCACGGGCAATGGTGGTTGTCTTTACCTGGAAGGGTTGCAGTTTTTTCTGGATATAATAGATGCTGGTGTCGCCCTGTATATTGGGATTGAGGGCAAAGATCACTTCCACGGTTTGCTCCTTTTGCACACGGTGGACCAGGGATTCAATGTTCAACTGATCGGGTCCAATGCCATCCAGCGGTGAAATGACTCCGCCGAGCACATGATAAGTGCCATTGTATTGCTGGGTGGCTTCAATGGCAATTACATCCCGGATGGATTCCACCACACAAATGAGTTCCTGTTTACGCATGGAATTGGCGCAGATGGAACAGATATCGGCATCTGCCACATTGAAACATCGCTGGCAGAATTTGATTTCCTGCCGCATTTTTGTGATCACTTCTCCAAAGCCCTGCACTGCTTCGGGGTCCTGCTTCAGCAAATGCAATACCAGCCGGAGTGCGGTCTTTTTGCCGATGCCCGGTAATTTGGCGAATTCATTCACCGCGTTTTCCAGTAAATAGGAGGAAAATGACATGTTGCAAATGTACAAAACAGGCGGCAGGGATGGAAATAGCGTGCAGTGGCTGGCTGGCACTAAAGTGTAACATCCCCCTCGTTGTCCCAGTTGCTCCGGACAGTCAGTTTTTTCTTGACAGGCGCCACAATTTCAGGCTGCAGATGTTTATAAAAATCACCCGGATCCCATACCCCGTTTTTGTTTTTATCGTACAGGATGCGCATTTCATAGTCGCCCGGCTGGAACAGCTTTTCATAAAAGTTTCGTGAATTACCGAACACATAACTCTTTACTACCTTATCTGTCTGCACAAACTGCAGCACAGGATTTCTTTTAAGGTCCACATTGGTAAACCGCAGACGCAGGGAACCGTAATCACTCTCCCGCTTGGTCTGGAAGGAAACGGTGTCTGTTTTCAGCAACTGGTTGCCGGCGGTATCTGCGGCGAAGTCCTTGGCAGCGATGATATGATACTTGGTATTGGGTGCCCATTTGTACTGCAGGGTAATTAATTTATTGCTGGTGTCTTCGACAAAATGATACTGCGTAATATCCTTGAAGTTTTCATCAGTAAAGCGCACTTTGCTGGAATCAAAATATTTCAGCGGCGTGGGAAACCGGAACTCCAATGTGCTCAGTAAATCGAGCTGTCCCTGCAAAAGGTTCAACTGGACAATGAGTCTCTTTTCCTTTTCCTTGGGTGGTTTTTTTGTGGTTGTGGTAGTAGTGGTTTTTTTCGGAAGCTTTAATCCCGTGGTGTCGGCGAAAGCATACATCATCACCGGGGCGGAAGGCGGACCTACCACGATGGGTGAATCGAGGAACGCAAACATTTGTCCCCTGGAAGTGTATTTATGCTGGCCGTTATCATCCTGGAGCGCGAAAATATCGTAGGTCCCCGGTTGGAGAAAATGAAAAACAAAATGCCCGTCCTTGCCTACATGTGTAATATACCTGGGTCTTTTTTTGGCCACCGCCGAATCGTCGTCCAGCTTGTTGTGGAGCATCACGATCAATGTGCTGTCGGCCTTGCCGGTGGAAGATACCAGCACCGTGCCGCGATATTCAGCCGTATCGATGTAAGGTCCGGTAGAAAATACATACGTATAGTTCTTCAACACATTCCCTTCATTGATGTCCCGAATGGAGTTGCCAAAATTGATTGAGTAGGTGGTGTTGGGCTGCAACGTATCCCGGATATGGATGGTGATGGTTTTGAGTTTGGATTCGATACTGGGTTCGGTTTTGGGTACCGGTGATACGATCAGGTTCTGATGAAGGTCTTTTATATCCAGGTATTCATCAAACTGAAGAATGATCTTATTCCCTTTAAAGTGAAACGAATAATTTTCCGGGTTGGCCTGAACCAGTACGGGTGGTACTGTATCCTTGGGACCGCCCGTAGGAGGGATGATATTGGCGCATCCCGGGCCGGCGAGCATGCTGATCAGAGCCAGAAACGGGACAGATAAAAAAAATAGTAGGCTGTATTTTTTCATGAATGGATCCACTTGGATGCGGCTGCAAACATAGGTTGTTTCCTGGTTCGAAGCGGTTACCAGGATCATAATAATCATTTAAATCAGTCGGCTGTTTCCTCCTCCTGTATTTCGTGCAGGGCTATGGCGAGCTGGTTGGTCTTTACAAAATTGCACCAGTGGCAATCCTCCTTCCCGCAGCCGGTATAAAAATCACGCCGCTGAATTTTATGCCAGGTGTCGGTGATCTGTTGGGTAACCGTGGCAATATCCGTGGGACTGATCATCAGCTTTTGTTTACGGTAATTTTTTTTGCCATCGGGCTCAATAAAATCAAACTCGGTGCTCAATACCTGCCATTTCCGCTGATCGTAATGATCTACGAGTATCTTATAAAACACAGCCTGCCGCCAGTAGTCGCCGCCCAGTGGTTTTTTGTCGTCGGGACCTTTAAGTTTTTCTCTTGCCTTGTCGGGGTCGCCGGTTTTATAATCCACCACATTGACTGCGTTCCCGTCGAATTCCAGTTTGTCCAGTTTGCCCTTTAAAGGAATCCTGTTCAGCACCACGTTGCGGATATTGCGTTCAATGGCCACGATCCGGTTCCAGGAATGAACATATTTATCATAGTAAGGCGGCAGCACGTTGTGGCCGTATTCCAACCTGCGCTCAAACTGTTCTTTGGTAAAACTTTCCCGGTGCCGATGCATGTACCAGTCGAAGTCGGCCAGAAACGTCTCCCTGGCCGGAAACTGTTCCTGGCTGGCCTGCATTTTCCGGAAAAGTTGTTCCAGCGCATAGTGCACGGCCGATCCAAATTCAGTAGCCTCATTTTTTGGGGAGGGTATCCGCACCAGGTTTTTAAAATAAAACTCGAGCGGGCATTTTAAATAGTTGTTCAGCGCCGTTACGTTCATCACAAATTTCTCCAGGATGCGGTCAATGAATTCCGCTTCGCTGCGTTCCATTTCAGGGGCCAGGTCGGCTGATAATTGCAATGCCTGGAATTCGGCCTGCTCTTCCGCAGACACGGAAATTCTTTCCACGGGCAACTGCCAGGCATCCTGGATTTCCGCTATAAACATGGAAGCTTCTGCATCCTTCCCGCCCTGCTGAAACCGGCTGTAGGATATGTTTAATTGTTTTTCCGCCCGGGTCAGTGCCACATAAAACAGCCTCCGCATTTCCTCTATAAGCAGTTGCTTTGGCTGGGTAACAAACAGGGTATCGGGGTAACGATACCCGTTTCGCCCGGGATTTGTTTTCTTTTCCCAGAACATGGCATTGCAGCCGGCAAAAAAAACATATTCAAACTCCAGTCCCTTGGAGCCGTGGACAGTCATCAGGTTCACTGCTTTATCAGTACCGCTCACCTGCACCAGGGGCAGGCGGATCGACTCTTCCTCCATCATGTCCAGGGTCTTTACCAGCTCCGGCAACGTAAGCAACGGGTTGCGTTGCGTTTCTTCCTTTATAAAATCAAAAAAAGCCGTCAGTACTTCCAGCAACCAGATTCTTTCCGGGCTTTTCATGATATGGTTCAGCACACCTCCTTTTCGAATAATCTCCTCCGTTAGGTTCTGCAACGTGAGGTTGGTAACATCGCTGATGAGTGCTTCCATAAATACCGAAGCCTTTTTCAACCCCGGGTGTATCCCCCTGGCAAAAAGGTCTTTGGCGGGCTCATGGCTTTTCCGGAACAACAATCCGCGGAGGGATATCTTATTTTCGGTAAACCGGCTGTCGGCCGATTCCGAAGCCAACCGGGCAATTTCGATAGCGGGTATTCCGAACCAGTCGAAGTGGAGGATCTCAAACAGCATTTCATCCCCGCTGTAGGGTATGTCGTGTTCGGAATTCAGGTACTGGAACAACAATATCATCTTTCTCACCAACGGAACTTCCAGGATGTTCAGGCTTCGTTTGCTGTATACCGGTATATTTTTGAGCTTGAAATATTTGATGAGTTCCTCCCCATATTTGTTTTCCCTGTAAATGACCCCGATCCTGCCCGGCAGTACGCCTTCCTGCAGCAGCTTTTCCACTTGCAGGGTAATGGAAATCATTTCCTGCGCGGGGCTGTCGTATTCGAGGATCCGGGGATAGGCTGCGGGTCCTTTCCGTTTTTCATGGGAGGCGACAAGTTCCTTGCTCAGACCCTCCATTTTGTTGACCAGCCGTTCTGAATTGCGGTCAATCAGGCTTTTTGATACATCCAGGATGGGTTGCGTAGAGCGATAGTTGCCGGTGAGTACCACTTTGAAGAGGTCACGGCTATAGTCATCCGCAAATTGCTGCATGTTTTCAATGTTCGCGCCCTGGAAGCGGTAGATACTCTGGTCGTCATCCCCCACCACAAATATGTTGGGTTTGTCCCAGTAGTCGATCAGGAGCCGGACCAGCTTGTTTTGGGTCCCGCTGGTATCCTGGAATTCGTCCACCAGGATGTAAAGAAATTGTTCCTGGTAGCGGCGCAACAGGGTTTCATTGTTTTCGAAAACCTCGATCACCCAGTTGATCATGTCGTCAAAATCGTAGCGGTTGCGTTTGCGCATCATGTCCTGGAATCGCGGGAATTCGTTGGCGGCGGCGCGCAACTTCTCCATTTTCTCCTGCAATTCCTCGAATGCCGGTTTCAGGTCGCCGGGTTTTTTGTCGCCTTGTTTCCGTTGGTATTTGAAGTCTTTAAAATAGGGGGAACCAGGTTCGCTGTCGCGGATCAGCTGGAGGTATTCATCAATTTTCCGGCTGATCAGGGAGGGTGTCCATCCTTCGCGCTTCATAGTACTGAAAAGGGATTTGAGATTACCCGCCTCATAGTGCGCATCGCCCCGGTATCTTTTCAGCAAATGATTGTTAGGGAATGTGTCGATCAATTTTTTGAGGATCTCCAGGCGTTCCAGGTCTGATACCGGGTCCAGCTCCTTTTTTTCAAACAGGGAAAGGTTTTCCTGGATGATGTCGTTGCAGAAGGCATGAAAGGTGGAGATATTGACCTTGTAGGCATCCGGCCCAATAAAATTCAGCAGGCGTTTGCGCATGGCCACCACACCAGCATCCGTGTATGTGAGGCAGAGGATGTTTTCGGGTCGGGTATCCGTTTCCAGGAGGATCTTGCCGATACGGGCGCCGAGGATCTGGGTTTTGCCCGTACCCGGACCGGCAATCACCATCACCGGGCCCTCGATGGTATCCACGGCCTGTTTCTGCTTTTCGTTGAGCCCCTGGTAGGTTTTCTGAAAAATTTCCTGCTGGTTCATATTTTCCTGGTCTTTTGTCCATCCCCGGCGGCCGGAACCAAAGATAAGCCGATTCCCGGCAGGCTATCCCGGATGATTAACCGATATATAACCCCTCAAAACCCTAATTGGTTGTGACTGAATGTGCCCCCGCCATAAAAGACAGCAGCAAAATCCGGAAACTTTCTTAATTCCGGAATATTATTCAGAATAATTTAACGTTATAGGAAAGTACAATCCGAAATATGAAAAACCATCAGGCCTTTAAAGTCTTTATCGTAGAGGACGACACTTGGTATGGATCGATGCTTGAGCATTATCTTTCCCTGAATCCTGAATACGAAGTAAAGCGTTTTGAATCCCCCCGAGATTTTTTCGCCCATCTGCATGAAAACCCTGATGTGGTAACCCTGGATTATTCCTTACCGGATTGTGATGGAGCTGAAGTGTTGAAGAAAATCAAGGAGCACAGTGCAGAAATCCGGGTGATCATTATTTCCGGGCAGGAAGACGTGGCTACCGCCATCAACCTGCTCAAGAACGGCGCCTTCGATTACATCGTAAAAGACGATGATACCAAGGACCGGCTATGGAACAGCATCCTTCACCTGCGCGAGATCCGCAACCTTAAGGAAGAAGTGGAAAGCCTGAAAACCCAGGTTGGCCGCAAATACGATTTTTCCCAAATGATCATCGGGAAAAGTGAGGCCATTGAAAGAGTTTTTGCACTCATAGAAAAAGCATCAAAAACCAATATCACGGTATCCATTACCGGGGAAACCGGATCCGGGAAGGAGATGGTGGCCAAGGCCATTCACTACAACTCCGACCGGCATAAGATGCCCTTTGTGGCCGTGAACGTGGCCGCCATTCCCAAGGACCTGATAGAAAGTGAACTGTTTGGACACGAAAAAGGCGCGTTTACTGGCGCCGTTACCCGCCGCATCGGTAAGTTCGAGGAAGCCGATAAGGGGACCCTGTTTCTGGATGAAATCGGCGAGCTGGACATCAACCTCCAGGCCAAACTGCTGCGTGTATTGCAGGAGCGGGAGATCACGCGCATCGGGAGTTCCGGTGTAACACCCATCAATGTACGTATTATCGTAGCCACGCATAAAAACCTGCTGGAGGAAGTAAGGAACAAGAACTTCCGGGAGGACCTCTATTATCGTTTGATCGGTTTGCCCATCAGCCTGCCACCCCTGCGCGAAAGAGACAACGACATTGTGATCCTGGCCAAGAATTTTTCCGATAAATTTTGCGCGGAAAACAAATTACCGAAGAAAACACTCTCGCCGGAAGCACAGCAAAAACTGTTGGGTTATGCTTTCCCCGGTAATGTGCGTGAGTTGAAATCTATTATTGAACTGTCGGTGGTGATGTCGGACTCCGACACCATTTTGCCCGAACACATTACGCTGAATGCTTCTGCGAGCATCAACGACCTGTTGAACAAGGAAACCACGCTGAAAGAATTTGAAACGCAGATCATACAGCACTACCTGGACAAATACAACAAGGATGTATTGCTGGTAGCTAAAAAGCTGGATGTAGGCAAATCCACCATTTACAGGATGATCCAGAATGGCGAGCTAAAGAACAAATAAAGCATCTGGCAGAAAACTGCCGCACCGGATAGGATTGGTTGTTTTATTTCATAAGCATTGCATGTATGGAGGAGCAAAAAAAAGATGCGAAAAAACTGAGGACCAAAAAAATCCTGGTTGCGGAAGATGTGGAAATGAACCAGTATCTCGCCAGGGAAATCCTCGAGGCCCGTGGGGCCGAGGTCTCCATTGCCAGCAACGGATATGAAGCGCTGGAACTGCTGGAAAAAGGTTTTTTCGACTGTATCCTGATGGATGTGCAGATGCCCGAAATGGACGGAATTGAAACCACCCTGCGTATCCGCAAACTGACCGACCCCAAAAAATCCACCGTACCTATTATTGCCGTAACGGCCAATGTACTGAATGAAGACATCCGTCGCTATAAGGCCGCCGGTATGAATGATTACCTGGCGAAACCCTTTGACGAACCCGCCCTGCTGAATGTGATATCGAGGAATGAAAACAAGGACAGCGGGCCCTGGCCCTCCCCAAAAACCCTGCAACATGATGAGAACCTGATAAATACTGATACTATGCAAGGCACCGGCAAATTATACGATCTCACCATGATACAATCCGTTTCAGGCGGTGATGAAGAGTTCATCAAAAAGATGATCGCGCTCTTTATTGAAACGGTGCCGAACAATATCCGTGAAATGTCGGAGGCTGCCGGGCAGCAGGACTGGGACCTGGCAGGCAAGCTGGCCCACAAGCTCAAATCCACCATTGATTCCATGGGAATCAAATCCGTCCGCGATGATATCCGCAAAATAGAATCCCTCTGTAAGGAAAAGAAACAACTGGAAGAAGTACCCGCTCTTGTAACGAGGGTCGACCATGTCATTGTAGCCTGTATGGAACAATTGCGCGCGGGACTCGCTTAGGGATACGATGGCCGTGTTGTTCGGCTGTATACATTTGGGTCAGGATCGGGTTGTCGAAGCAGGGGTGAAACAATTCGATTTTCTGAGTCCCAGGCTTTATCAGGCAACAAGCAAAGAGTCAGGGAGCGGCTTCAAAAGTCGGCCATCGCCGCAGGTATCCCGCATCCCGTATCCTGCTTCGCAGGCCGAATCCGCCTCAGGCGGAGTAGGCGGGCCCCCGACTCTTCCCAAACTTTCCACAACATTCCCAAAACGGGAAATGCAGCTGTGCTGAACAATTTTAACTTTCTAAAAATCAATATTTTATACAGCCTACAAATCCGGCATAGTTTTCCCCATCTATTTATTCACAATTATGAAGCAACATGGAAACGACCCAACAGCCAAGGATATTCGTAGTAGAAGATAACCTGCTGTATCAGCAACTGATCGGCAAGGAACTGGAATCCTTATCCAATGAAATCTATTACTATACCACTGGTGAAGCCTGTTTACAGGATCTGCATAAACAACCTTCTATCGTAGTCCTGGATTATAACCTGGATGGAGAAATCAATGGCCTTGATACCTTACAGGAGATCCGGAAATTTAATCCGGAAATTTATGTGATATTATTTTCCAGCCAGAAAAACCTCCAGACGAGAGAGAACATCGATCAGTATGGTTCCTTTAATTATCTTGAAAAAAGAGGGCAGAGCTTCCGTCTTTTGCGCCAGATGATCAAGAGCACCTATTTTGAGATTACGCGCTAGTCTTTCAACCAACTCATAACCCCCGATCAGACAAACGACCCATCATGCTACCCGGGAATGCGGGAGATGTATTTTTCGATTTGTTTGATCTGGTCAGCGATCTGCGGGGTAGTAGGCTTCAGGGCCTTGGCCTTACGGAAAAAATCTTTGGAGGCGCGGAATTCTCTTTTTGTCATCATGATGGAGCAGAGCTGCAGGTAGGCAGCGGCCTGGTTTTCCTTGTCGGGCAGGCCCTTGCGCAATGCCTGGCGGATGTAACTCTCGGCCTGGCGGATATCATTTTTCTGCATGGACAGCATACCCATCTGTAACAGGCTGGCGCCCTCGGCTTCCTTCATGGGCATACCCAGGTCCAGTCCTTTTTTCATATTCTTTTCAGCCGTGGTAAAGTCCTGTTTCATCATGGCCAGGTTGCCCTTGAGTGTATAGTACACGGAACGGATGGGCTTATAGAGCAGGCCGGGAAATTTGATGGTATTAAGTACTTTTTCGGCTCCTTCCACATTGCCACTTTCCATATGCTCCTGTATAAGCCGGAGCGGGCCAAAAAAGAAATGTCCAAAGATCAGGATCACACCCAGCAGGTAGGGAGGAAGGCCGGCCAGAA
>DATJYH010000447.1:0-5482 GCA_035499675.1 Puia sp. | reverse complement strand
AATGACTTCCAACGCACTAAGCCATTGCAGCCAACCCCTGGCCTCCCAGGGATAGGGCCGCAGAAAAGTATTATTAAACGCCTGGGGAAGAATTCTTACCATGCTGCTAAACGTTGGCTTCAATGTATCCAAACCAAAACGGGTATTGCCATGCAGCCTGAAAAAGGCCGCCTGTCTGTTCGCGATCGGGCTCGCCAGGTTTTTCCCGGGGGAAATCAGCAGGCTGGCGAGCAAAATGAGCAAGCCTCCGGCATATGCAAAAACAAAATAATAAATGGCCCGGGGTCCCGCCTTCCGGCTGAGCGTCCAGCAGCAATAGGCCGGCAGGAAGAGGAACAGTGCCTGGCTGCGGAACAGCAGGAACCCGATCATGCCCAGCATGATCCAAAAAAAATAAAGAACCCTTCGCTGGTTAAACCACCGGTCGGTATAAAACAATATGAGGGCAATAAACAGCAGCAGCAGCCCCTCCGCCCTGATCCCGCTCAGCCAGAAGGTAATGGATGGAATAAAAAAGATCACGATGATCAATAGCCTTTTTCTGGCCGGGAAAATGGACAGCATCAGGCGAAATAGCAGGAGCGGTCCGAGGCTTACCAGGAAATTGAAGAACAGCACATCGATATAGTAATTTCCCCTGCTGAAAATATTGAACAGGGCGAGCAGTTTTACCGTCAGCCAGTATTCAAGATCGGTGAAATAGCGAGCCATTCCCTGCCAGAAATTTTCTGCCGCCCCGAAAGCAGGCCATGGCAGGAAGTCTCTGAAAAATATTCCGGGCTGGTGGATCATCTTCTGGTATTCCGGGAGGGAATCGTTGAAAAAATTCCAGGTATCATCCCCGTGATAGGTATGCAAAAAAATATAACCATAGAGGCATCCGGCCATGATCTTCACCGAAAAAAAAGCAGCAGTCTCCCGCCATCCCAGGCCGATACCGTTCCGCTGCACGATCTTGTACAAAAAAAACAACAGGACGAAAAAGTAGAAAATGAATAAAAAAACAGGAGCCATAAACTTGATTCAAAAGAGAATTTGACGGGTCAAATCTATAAATTTGAATTTAATACATATTAATGGAACAAAACGGGAATGGCCACAAAAAGCTGGTTGCCCTGGTATCTAACAGTGCCTGGGCGGCTTACAATTTCCGGTTAGATATTATCCGATACCTCTGCAAAAAAAATTACCAGGTATTGGTGATTGCGCCCGAAGACGAGTTCGCTGACCTGCTGCGGCGTGAAGGTTGTATCTACGTCGGCATCCGTTTTAACAACCGGTCGGAAAACCCGCTGCGCGACTATGGCCTCTACATCCAGCTCAAAAAAATCTATCGCGAGTACCGGCCCGATCTGATCTTTCACTATGTGATCAAACCAAATATCTACGGTTCTTTGGCCGCTTCTGTGTATTCCATCAAATCGGTCGCCGTGGTTACCGGGCTCGGATATTCTTTTGCGCGCAAGAACTGGCTATACTTTATCGTGCGTACGCTGTACCGAAAGGCCATGAAGAAATCAGAGGAAGTGTGGTTCCTCAACAATGAAGACGCGCGGATATTCATCGATCAGAAACTGGTAAACATTGAAAAAGTGAAAGTCTTGCCCGGGGAAGGCATCAATACCGATCATTTCTCACCCTCATCTATAGCCGATGTTGAAAAACCGGGGCGTTTTACCTTCCTGATGAGCTCCCGGTTATTAAAAAGCAAGGGCATCGGATTGTACGCCGATGCCATCCGGATGCTGAGAAAAAAGGGCTACCAGGTGAACGGAGAACTGATTGGTTTTTTTGAAAAGCATCACCCCGATTCCATATCGGAGGAACAGCTCAGGAAATGGGAGCAGGAGGGATTGATCCGCTATGGCGGATTTTCAAAAGACGTCCGGCCCTTCCTGAAAACCGCGGATTGTTTTGTATTCCCTTCCTTTTACCATGAAGGTGTCCCCCGCTGTCTCATGGAAGCTGCCAGCATGGAGCTGCCCATTATCACTTCACTGAACCGTGGCTGTAAGGAAGTGGTGCTGAACCATTCCAATGGCTATATCTGCAACCAGCACGACCCCTTTGACCTGGCCGACAAAATGGAAAAAATGATCAATCTTTCTGCAGAGGATCGTCTGAAAATGGGCCGGAACGGCCGTGCGCTCGTGATCAGGAAGTTCAACATCCAAAAGGTGATTGAGGAATATGAGCGGACGTTGGGGAGATGGGGATTGTGAGCGATGGTCAACTCCAGGTTGGAATGCTGTTTAGTGGGCGAGTCTATCTTCCACCATCTCATTGAATTACCGGTTGAAGGACGGCCATCGGCCATCGGTTAAAACCCTGCCCGCAAACCAAATTCCACTCCCAACCTGGAATACAGGAACTCCAGCACCCCCGACTTCCGGATCTGTTTCTCCCAGGTCCAGTCTTCCAGGTTGGGAGTGGCATAGTGATATCGTGTGATCGCCTCCCAGCAAAAATTGGAAAGATCCTCGCGCAGGTAATAAAAGTTCCCTCCGTATTTTGCTTGAAAATTTCTTACCCAAGTGTAATCGGTGGAAACGATCGGAATCCCCGCAGCGGCATAATCCAGCAGTTTGGCGGAGATCTGTTGGTTAAACGGAAAGATATCCGGCATAAAATTGAGCCCATACCTGCATTGCTGTATCCAGCCCCTCACTTCGCGATACGATACAGGCCCCCTGAAATGGATATTGCGACAGGATTGAAGTGTGCGGGCCAGCCCTGTATAATGATCGCTGAGGACAAGCAGGCTGCGGTCCTTTAACACACCGGAGGAGAAACAATCAAACAGGGACTGCAATTTTCTTTCTTTTCCAACGGTGCCCACATATACAAAATCGTATATTTTTTCCGCCTGAGAAAGGACTTCGGGTTCCGGTGGAAGGATGCCATATTCTCGAATGCCTGAAGGAACATCATCTTTAAAATAAAAAGCGTCTTTTACAAACTGGCTATTAAAAATCCTGTAGTCGGGGGTAACATTGATCCATTTTTTTACCCGGTTCTTCCAGTTACTGAATGGGGGAACCGAAGTGGAAGCATATTCATGTATGGTGACGGTGTTTTTATTAGCATGTGTATCCGAGCCCATAAAATGCCAGGCAATGTCTGCGCTGATCTGTCTGTCATCCCGGGGGTAGTATATCCCGGTACTGATTCCATAAGAAGAAAAAAAATCCGCATAGGCTTCTATGTTCTGCAGAAAGGATTGGTGCGGGTGAATAAATGCGATCGTCATGGGCCTGTAAATACGGATAAAATTATACATTAGATTGACCCGCTGTTCGTACTTTTGTGTTTTCTACCCTCATCATGGACATTACCGTCAAAACCGCCGAACAATTACGGCTTACTGCAGAAGAATTTGAACTCATCAAACAAAAACTTGGCCGCACTCCCAACTTCAACGAACTCTGTGCTTTCAGTGCAATGTGGAGTGAGCATTGCAGCTACAAAAACTCCATCCGCTGGCTGAAGACCCTTCCCCGGGAAGGGAAGAAAATGCTGGTCAAGGCAGGGGAAGAGAATGCAGGCCTGATGGATATCGGCAATGGGTTCGGCGTAGTATTTAAAATCGAATCACATAACCATCCCTCTGCCATTGAACCCTTCCAGGGGGCAGCTACAGGCGTTGGTGGCATTCATCGCGACATATTCACCATGGGCGCCAGGCCTATTGCATCCCTCAACTCGTTAAGGTTTGGAAACCTGGAAGAAGCAAAAACCCAGCATTTGCTGGCCGGAGTGGTGCATGGGATCGGTCATTATGGAAACTGCTTTGGTGTGCCGACGGTGGGTGGGGAGATTTATTTCGAACCCTGTTATCATACCAACCCGTTGGTCAATGCCATGAGCGTGGGCATCCTGAAAAATGGGGAAACGATATCCGCCACCGCGAAGGGAAAGGGCAATCCCGTATTTTTTGTGGGCAGTGCCACCGGGAAAGATGGAATTGGCGGTGCTTCCTTTGCTTCCGCCGATATCACGGAAGAAAGTACCGGGGAACTTCCGGCCGTGCAGGTAGGTGATCCCTTCCAGGAAAAAAAATTATTGGAAGCCTGCCTGGAGGTGATACAAACAGGTGCCGTGGTTGGCATGCAGGATATGGGGGCCGCCGGTATTATTTGTTCCACCGCGGAAATGAGTGCAAAAGGCGAAGCGGGCATGTGTATTGACCTGGATAAGGTACCTACCCGGCAAAGCGGCATGAAAGCCTGGGAGTTGCTGCTCAGCGAAAGCCAGGAGCGCATGCTGATGGTAGTACAAAAAGGAAAAGAGAAAGAAGTAACCAGGATATTTGAAAAATGGGACCTGCCCTGCGCAGCCATCGGTGAAGTTACAGATGATGGATTGCTGCGGTTTTATATGCAGGGCAAACTGGAAGCCGAAATTCCGGCCCATGAACTGGTGCTGGGTGGGGGCGCGCCACAGTACGAACGCACTTACCAGGAACCCGCTTACTTCAAAAAAATTCGCGCTTTTGATCCCGCTTCGGTTTCAATACCAAAAGATCTCAAACAGGTAGCGGAGCAGATCATTGCAATACCGTCCATTGCTTCCAAAAGGTGGATCAGCGTGCAGTACGACAGTACCGTGGGAACAGCCAACGCTTCTACCAATGCACCCTCCGATGCCGCGGTGGTGTTGGCAAAGGGAACAGGCAAAGCCATCGCTGCCACCACCGATTGCAATAGCCGTTATGTTTATGCAGATCCTTATAAAGGAACGATGATTGCCGTAGCCGAAGCTGCCCGCAACATCGTTTGCAGCGGAGGTCAACCATTGGGTGTCACCAACTGTCTCAATTTCGGGAATCCATACGACCCTGAAGTGTATTACCAGTTTGTACATGCCATCAAGGGCATGGGAGAAGCTTGTCGGAAATTTGATACACCTGTTACAGGTGGAAATGTAAGTTTTTACAACCAGAACCCTGACGGTGCCGTATACCCGACACCTACCATCGGTATGGTTGGTGTGCTCGACCAGGTCAGGGAAAAGATGACCCTCAGCTTTAAAGAGGAAGGCGACCTGATTTTCCTGCTGGGCAAAAGCCGGAATGATATCTCCTGTTCAGAATACCTGCACAAAACCAGGGCTGTTGCATTCAGTCCCGCACCCTATTTTGACCTGGAAGAGGAGTTCCGCCTTCAGCAAAAGCTGGCACTGATCATCAAAAAGAAACTGATCCAGTCGGCTCATGACGTGAGCGAAGGCGGTTTATTTATCACGCTGATGGAATCCGCATTTAGAAATAACCTGGGCTTCCAGGTTTCTGCGGCGGACGGAGGAATCCGGAAAGACGCATATTGGTTCGGGGAGTCGCAGAGCAGGGTAGTGGTCAGTGTAAAACCCGGCCTGGTAAAGGCGTTGAAAGAAGCACTGGGCGATCAACCCTTTGAAGAACTCGGTGTGGTGACCCACGGCACCATTGAAGTGGATGGGATGAACTGGGGTTGGATCGGTTCCT
>DATJYH010000446.1:0-5627 GCA_035499675.1 Puia sp. | reverse complement strand
TTATTTTGTGATCGCCATGCTCCTGGAACTTATAACGGCCACCCGTTTATCTCTTCCACAATCCATCACGACCGAAAAGACCGTGCTGCTGAATATAGCCGCCACAACACGCTATCTTTTCTATACACTGGCAGCCTGGATATACAACAGGCCGACACATTCCGACCAACAATTTTAACACGCTCAGCTCTTCATTTCAGGAATATTTCCCTCTAACAACAGTGTGCCAGCTGTCTTACTTTTTATTTCCTCCACGGAAACACCGGGTGCCCTTTCCACCAGCCTGAAACCCCGGGGCGTAACATCCAGCACGGCGAGATCGGTTACAATGCGTTTTACACAAGCCACCCCCGTAAGCGGCAGGGTACAGACCGGCAATAACTTTGATTCGCCCTGTGGGTTGGTATGCTGCATAGCGACGATGATATTGCGGGCGCTGGCCACCAGGTCCATGGCTCCGCCCATTCCCTTTACCATTTTGCCGGGAATTTTCCAATTAGCAATATCTCCCTTCTCCGAAACTTCCATAGCACCGAGCACGGTGAGGTCCACCTTGCCGGCACGGATCATACCAAAACTTTCCGCGCTGTCAAAAAAAGCACCCCCGGGCAGGATGGTTACGGTTTCCTTTCCGGCATTGATCAGGTCGGCATCAATTTCATCTTCGCCCGGATAAGGGCCGATGCCCAGCATCCCGTTTTCTGACTGTAGCATAATGCTAATGCCCGCAGGAATATAGTTGGCCACCAATGTGGGAATACCGATGCCCAGATTTACATACATGCCATCTTTTAATTCCTGCGCAATGCGTTTGGCAATGCCAAATTTGTCCAGTGCCATATCAAAAAATTTTACGGGATCAGGTCCTTGAGGTCGGCCATCATTTCCTGGAAATGGTTAGCCAGCACAGGATTCACTTCCTGCAGGGTTTTGCAGTTTTCATCAATCAGGCTCAGGGCCTTTTCAAACCCGGCGGGGCCATCCCCCAGCTCGATCACAGAACTCTCTGCCCTTTCCTGTTTATCGAATTTGTAATCATAGATATCATCCATCAACAGGTAGCTGGTGTGCAGTGCGTACCAGTATTTGATGGCAAGGGATAGTTGTTGAGCGGTCAGCGGCAGATCGCACAACACGAACAGGAACACGTCTGCGCGGTTCAGCGCCGGTACCGGCATGCCCAACCGTCCCATCGGTTTTAATACCGGCTGTTCGAGGTAGGCCAGGAGTTCCTCCAAAAATTCCTTTTGTTTGACCCTTTCAGAAAGCAGGTGTTTGATGGCTTCCAACTGGTCCGCAAAACTCATTTGGTTGAATTCAACCAGGATCGCAAAATGCATCACGCGCTCCATGAACTGCAAATGCCCCTCCGAGAGGAGCAGATCGGTGGGCAATCCAATCCGGTGCAGGAGGTCGTAATACACCGGGATGGAAACATACCCGTTACCGCGGCCAACATACAGCAGCCTGCCCTTCCAGAAAATATTGTTTTCAGGGATCTTTCTGTCCACGAAAAACCGGGCGAGCTGCTCATCAACCCCCAGGTTATTTTTCAAATGCCTGACCGAAATATACATGACTGTTACTTTTGTGGTTGGGAGATCCGGAGGGTTCTGCGTTCAATCCTTTTTTCATAGTTCCTGCCCTGGAAGATCCGGTGTACATAGATCCCGGCCACATGTACCTGGTCGGGGTCGATTGCGCCGGGTGGCACCAGTTCTTCCACTTCAGCAATGGTAACGGTACCGGCCTTCGCCATGGAGGTTGAAAAATTGCGTGTGGTTTTTCTGAACAACAGGTTGCCAAACTGGTCCCCCTTCCATGCTTTCACGATCGCAAAATCCGCATGCAGTGCGTATTCCATCAAATAGTTTTTGCCGTTGAATTGGCGGGTTTCTTTCCCGGCAGCCACTTCGGTACCATACCCTGCAGGGGTAAAAAAAGCAGGAATGCCCATGCCCGCCATTTGTAAACGCGTGGCCAGGGTTCCCTGTGGAACCAGTTCCACTTCCAGTTCACCATGGAGCAACTGCCGCTCGAACTCCGCATTTTCACCCACATAGGAGCTGATCATTTTTTTGACTTGCCGGGTTTTTAGCAACAGGCCCAAACCAAAATCATCCACTCCTGCATTGTTTGAAATACAGGTCAGGTTGACAACGCCTTTTTTTCTAAGCGCCGCAATGGAATTTTCGGGGATGCCGCATAAACCAAATCCGCCCAGCATGATAACGGCACCATCCTGCACGTCCCGGATGGCTTCATCGGCATTCGTCACGATTTTGTTCATGAAAAATAATTGTGCTATAAAAATACAAACTAACCCCCATCCAATGACAGGCAGTTATTTCACAGGAGGGCTGATGGGTGTTTTGACCGGTCTGGTCCGGTAAACTTCTGTTCGCATCCTGTTGGCCCGGGCCGAAATACTGTCAAACATGACCGTAGTAATATCAGGATGATCCAGGTAAAATTGGAAACTCTTGTCAAAGTCTTTTCTACTGATATGATGCAGGGCAAAGACCTCGTCGTACAATTTCATGGTTTCCGTCTTCACGTTCATCCGGGCGGAATCTTTTACCAGGTAATTGGTGGAAAACTGATCGGCCTGTACCAGGTCCCAGAGTATTTGCGCCATGGAGTCCTTGCCAATCACATCTGAAGGAATGTGGCCGGGGTTGGTGCAACCCGTCGCCAGCCAGCAACAAAACAGGAGGACAGGGATTCTCATTGAAGGTCCTGTTTATATTTATTGATATTGGGTATATCCAGTCTCGACAAAAAATCCAACGCACGGCTTTTTTGATCGGGATCCCCTTTTTTGAATACACCCGATAATTCATTGCCCCTGCCCTGGAAGAAAATCTGCATATACATCAGGTTGGGAAAGTCGGTATTGATGGCATTGAGTTCGCTAAGTGAATTGAGGATCGCTGTCCGGGCATCGGTCTCCTTATCATACATCTGGTCGAGGCCCAACCGGTAATAATTATAAAGTGCGTCATGAAACTGCGTATACCGGGCATCTGTCAGGTTATTGATCAATACATACCGGTTGCGGGGCCCGTCAAATAATTTCCAGCCCACAATGTTTGGCCCTTCCGGCGCATTGTTGACGATATTCAGCGCTTTTTGAAAATAAACATCTCCTCCGCGGGAGGCAAACGAATCAAAATTCAGACCGAGGATCATGTACACGTAATAAGCAAAGGTGGCAGTGAGATTGGCCGCATAAGGCTCGGAGCCCTGCACCCTGGTTTCGTTAAAATCCAATGGCTGAAACTGCACATAACGGAAAGTAATTGACTCGTCCATAAAGTTCAGCAGCGGGCTCTGGTAGGCAGAATTGAAAACGGGCCTGGCAGCCTGCACAGTCAGGCTTCCCTGGAAGGTCTGGTTGTCGAGGTTACCGCTCAGGTTCAATAAAAAATTGCAAACGATTTTTTCATTGGGCTGAAAACTTTCGTTGGTCCATTTCCGATTGTTCAAAAAGTCATTCAGCGCGGTCTGTAATGTTTGAAAGATCCGGTGATCGATCTGGGAGCTTATTCGGTTAGCCAACACCGTTATGCCCGCTTTCAGCTCCTGCGCCCGGGAAGTTGCCAGCCATCCCAATAAAATACAGGAGAGGATGAAAATCTTTTTATGCATACAACATGTTTACAATTCGATCAACGATATCACGGGCCACCGCTTCCTTCGACTTCTGATCATAAGCAAATTGCCTGCCGTCTTTTTGAAAAATAGTTATCTTGTTGGTGTCGAATCCAAACCCCGCACCGGGGTCATTGAGCGAATTCAAAACGATCATATCCGCATGCTTGTCCCTGAGTTTATGCTCGGCATATTCCTTTTCATTGCTGTTCTCCAGCGCAAACCCCACCAGCAACTGCCGGTTTGATTTTCGCTCGCCCAGGGTCTGCAGGATATCCCGGGTCCTTGTAAGCTCCAGCGTAAAAGTATCTGATTTCTTTTTTATTTTTTCTGTGGAAACTGTTAAAGCCGTATAGTCGGCCACGGCCGCTGCCATCACGGCAATATCGGTAGCAGGAAATGCTGTGATACAGGCATCATACATTTCCGCAGCGGTGGTCACGCGTTCCAGTTTTACAGAAGGCAGATGCAGCTCCTGGGAGGAAGGCCCCAATACGAGGTGAACATGGGCTCCCCGGTTGGCCATTTCGCGCGCCAGGGCGACCCCCATTTTACCCGATGAATGATTGCTGATAAAACGAACGGGGTCGATGGGTTCGTGCGTAGGACCCGCCGTGATCAGTACGTTTTTCCCGTAGAGGTCATTGTTAAAAAAAAAATGTTCCTTTATAAACGCTGTGATCGCATCGGGTTCGGCCATTCTGCCATCACCCCAGAGTCCACTGGCGAGCTCGCCTTTATCAACAGGAATGATATGATTTCCGAAAGAAGATAATTTTTCCAGGTTGGCCCGGGTTGCCGGGTGATGCCACATGTCCTCATCCATGGCAGGGGCCAGTACCACGGGACAGGTTGCCGACAACCAGGTCGCCAGCAGCAGATTGTCACAAAGTCCGTTCGCCATCTTGGCAAGACTGTTGCAGCTCAGCGGGGCAACTACCATGATATCTGCCCAACGGCCCAGCATCACATGATTGGCCCAGGCGTCCTGGTCAACCAGGTTTGATAATACGGGGTTTTTGGAGAGGGCGGAGAGAGAAAGCGGTGTTACAAAATCCCGCGCAGCAGCCGTCATAACTACCCGCACTTCGGCTCCTTCCTTTACAAGGCTTCTTACCAGCAGGATGGATTTATAAGCGGCAATACTCCCTGTAACGCCAAGCAGTATTTTTTTCCCCTGTAGCATACACTAAAATATGGCTTTTCCGATTGCTACCATAAACTAAAAAAAAAGCGACAATCCTGAGAAACTGTCGCAGATGATTTTAGAAATTCCCGGTAAACGTCCGTTGTTTCTAATTGAACAGATCGTCTTCACTCTTACGATGGTAGATCTTGTCTTCCATGAATTCCTGGGTAGCAAGCAGCGCGGGGTTGGGCATGCGCTCATAGGCCTTGGAGATTTCGATCTGCTCCTTGTTTTCATGGATCTCTTCCAGGCTGTCGGTATGGGTGGCAAATTCCTCCAGCTTATTATGCAGTTCCTCTTTCAGGGTAATATTGATCTGGTTGGCCCGTTTTGCGATGATGGCAATGGACTCATACAGGTTACCCGTTTTATTCTTCAGGTCGGTGAGATTACGGGTTTCTGCAACATTGGTAGTGCTGGCACTAATTTGCCGTCTTAGCCTGCTCATTTTTTTTCTAATTTAATAGTATTTGTAGATGAATTCAGATAGTCTTCCACTTGTTTTTTAAGCTTGCTGTCGGGGAAACGGTCAATAAAATCATTGCAATCCGTTACCACCTGCTCATAACGCGCTTCCTTCTTTTCTTCCGTACTCATGGACGCATAGAGAAAATTGGATTTAATAACATACAATTTGTACACGTCGCTGCTTTCCGAATCAGGATACGTGTTCATCAGGCTGTTAAACACCAGGGCCGCCGCCTTATATTGCCGCAGGTCAAAATACAACTGTGCATTCTGAAAATCCTTCTGCTCCAGTTTGGCTCTGCATTTGGCAATAATA
>DATJYH010000445.1:0-3484 GCA_035499675.1 Puia sp. | reverse complement strand
TGGTTGTGGGAACACTGATGAGCATCATTACCGAATACTATACGGCCATGGGTAAACGCCCCGTGCTGACCATCATCCGTCAGTCTTCCACCGGGCATGCCACCAATGTAATCGGTGGACTTGCCATCGGTATGGAATCCACCTTCCTGCCCATCCTGGTGTTGGCAGGAGGCATCTGGGGTTCATTTGCCTGTGCCGGACTGTATGGTGTAGCCATTGCTGCAGCAGGCATGATGGCCACCACAGCCATGCAACTCGCCATTGATGCCTTCGGACCAATTGCCGACAACGCCGGAGGTATTGCCGAAATGAGTGAACTGCCGAAGGAAGTGCGTGAAAAAACCGATGTGCTCGATGCAGTTGGGAATACCACTGCAGCCACCGGAAAGGGATTCGCGATTGCCTCTGCAGCACTGACCGCCCTGGCATTGTTTGCGGCCTTTGTAGGTGTAGCGGGTATCCATGGCATTGACATTTATAAAGCAGATGTGTTGGCCAGTCTCTTTGTAGGCGGCATGATTCCATTTATATTTTCTTCCCTCGCCATCCGGGCTGTTGGACAGGCGGCCATGGCCATGGTGGAAGAAGTACGTCGCCAGTTCCGTACCATTCCCGGTATCATGGAGGGCACGGGCAAACCGGAGTACGACAAATGTGTAGCCATTTCAACCGACGCTTCTATTAAAAAGATGATGTTGCCCGGAGCCATCGCCATCCTCTCACCTCTTATCATCGGTTTCCTGCTGGGACCGGAAGCATTGGGTGGATTTCTTGCCGGTGCCACGGTAAGCGGTGTATTGCTCGGTATGTTCCAGAACAATGCCGGGGGCGCCTGGGACAATGCCAAAAAATCATTTGAAAAAGGAGTGGAGATCAATGGGCAGATGTATTATAAAAAATCTGAGCCGCATAAGGCCTCTGTAACCGGCGATACGGTTGGAGATCCTTTTAAAGATACCTCCGGTCCGTCCATGAACATCCTCATCAAGTTGATGTCCATCGTATCACTGGTCATCGCTCCTACCCTGGCGCAGGTGCATCATACCAAAGAGGAGAATGCTTTCTCTCCAGCTAAAAAAACGGAAGCAAAAGTAGCGCTGGTGAGTAGGACCCTGTCTGAAAAAAGATGAGTGGCCTGTGCTGAGCGGTCGTAAAAGAAATGTTAACATCGGCGCGCGGCCGTGAAATATGGCCGGAATGGGTTACCTTTACTTTAGTATCTAATCATACCAAATACCAAAAGTCCCGCTGTTTCCACAGGGGGGCTTTTTTTTATTCGTCATTGGAATCATCATTGCCGTTGTCTTTTGTCTTTTCCGATAACAACAGTTGTTTGGCCTTTTCCAGTTCCTGTTTCTGGGCATCACTCACCACGGGATAACTGAGGTTGAGCTTTTCAAATTCCTGTACAATAATACCTGCCACCACCAACCGCGAGAACCATTTGTCGTCCGCCGGCACCACGAACCAGGGCGCTGTTTGTTTGGAGGTATTTTCCAGCATATTTTCATACGCCTTTCGATAGGCCTTCCAGTAGCCCCGTTCGGTAATATCTCCCGTTGAAAATTTCCAGTTCTTGGCCGGATTGTCGATCCTTTCCAGGAAACGCCGTTTTTGTTCTTTCTTGGAAATATGAAGAAAGAATTTCAGGATCACGGTGCCGTTTTCCACCAGCGTTTTCTCAAAATTATTGATCTCACGGAAACGGCTATCCCAGAATGCCTGGTCAATGTTGTCGGGCTTGTTGATCCCCGGCAGGCCTTCGTTCAGGATCAGTTCCGGGTGCACCCGTGTCACCAGCACATTTTCATAATGCGACCGGTTGAAGATGCCGATTTCGCCCTTGGCGGGCAGGGCCAGCGAATGTCTCCATAAAAAATCATGCTTTAGCTCCAACGCAGTGGGGACTTTAAAACTGGTTACCCTGACGCCCTGCGGATTCAACCCACTCATGACATGTTTAACAATCCCATCTTTGCCCGCGGCGTCCATGGCCTGGAAAATAAGCAGCACACTATATTGGTTATGCGCATAGAGCTTGTCCTGGAGCTGCGCCATTTCCTGGATACCAGCCTCCAGTAAGCGCTCCCCTTCCTCCTTTGGCAGGTCCTGGTGATCATAGTCGGTGTCAAATTTTTTCAGGTTTACTTCCTTTCCTTCTTTTACCAGGAAGGCATCGCGATAGGCTGTTATCTTGGGATCTATGGGCATAGCATGCTATTGAGGAGTGAAGCGGAGCCTGCACGGTTCAACGGTTGCAGTCGATACTCAATTTACTCATTACTGATAACATAACTGAAATCAAGATTTTAATATCGCGGCCCCCCGCGGTTGGCCCGATTGGCCGATGATCAGTATTTTTGCGGAAATACGTTTGCATGCCTCCGGCGCTGTTATACTACGCTATTCCCGGCTTTTTGATCCTGTTGATCCTGGAAGCTATATTTTCGGCCTACGAAAAAAAGGACCTCTACCAAACAAAGGACACCTGGTCCAGCCTGGCCCTTGGCATCGGCAACGTACTCACCGGCCTGATCAGCAAGGCCATGATCTTCGCCGCGTTTATGTTCCTTTACCGGTTTCGGATATTCACATTGGATGCCTCGCATTGGTGGGTATGGGTATTGGCTTTTTTTGCGGATGATCTTTCGTATTATTGGTTCCACCGCGTGAGCCATCATGTAAACTGGTTCTGGGCCTCGCACGTGGTGCATCATTCTTCGCAGAAATACAACCTGGCAGCCGCGCTGCGACAAACATGGACCGGAAATCTTACAGGGTCCTTCCTGTTCTGGCTCTGGATGCCGCTGCTGGGGTTTCACCCGGTATTGGTGCTGACGATGCAGTCCATCAGTTTGATCTACCAGTTCTGGATACATACGGAAGTGATCCACAAATTACCGGCCCCCGTGGAATTTGTTTTCAACACCCCCTCGCATCATCGCGTGCATCATGGGGTGGACCTTAAATACCTCGACAAAAATCATGGTGGCATACTCATTATCTGGGACAGGATTTTTGGGAGCTTTCAACCCGAGAATGAACGGCCGGTCTATGGTCTCACTAAAAATATCGGGTCCTTTAATCCCTTTACCGTGGCCTTCAAAACCTGGAGCCAGTTGTTCAAAAAAGCCTTCCATTCCGGTTCGCTGAAAAACGGGTTGAACTATTTTCTCAAACCCCCGGGCTGGAGCCATGATGGCAGCAGCCAGACCACCCGGGAGCTTATCGAATCCCATAACCGCCAACACCCGGAGGCTCACATCCCCTGATCATAAAGGATCAGCACCGGGATCATCCCCTTCCCGGTTATTCTTTATCCTCCTCCTGCAACATCCCGTTCTGTTAAAGCGACGTTATAACGGTCAAAATCCACAGCCGTGGAAAAAACAATATTTGTAATACGAAAAATATCGTAAATTAGACTCAAATATTTTTCCGATGACTACTACAAGATATATCAAGCCTACCGACAGCGAACTGG
>DATJYH010000444.1:0-7701 GCA_035499675.1 Puia sp. | reverse complement strand
AAGACTTTACTTTTTCCTTTCCTTCGGCCTCATACCATACAAAATGCGTGTTATTATAAATGGCTTGATGAGAAACCGGTAAATGACCAGCAAAGCGGTGAAGGTTACCAGCACCAGCAGGAGCATCTTCACAAAAATGGGCAGGGGCCACTGTACGATATAAAATCCGGCGGCCACGATGATGGTTTGGTGTAATATATAAAAAGGATACACTGCCTGGTTGGCGAATGACAGGAAGGGATTGCTGAAATTGAGATATTTCCTGGCAAAGCCCAGTGCCGCCAGTATAAGCAGCCATACATGCAGCGCGTTAAGCGTACCATATAGGTACAGGTCGAAATTATTTTGTTTGGGCATGTTGAAATTCCACCAATACCGGATATAGAGTATAACAATTGAGCCTAAAGCAATAACGAGATAGGGTACCCGAAATCGCTCACAACTATCCCAGAATTTTTCGGAACTTCCTAAAATATAGCCATACAACACCAGGATCAGTGAAAAAAGGAACAGGAACCAGTCGTCCAGCAGGCTCTGCTGCTCCGGATATTTAATAAATAAGCTGTAATAACAAATAGCCAGCGGAATAAACAAAAGGGCTGCTGCCAGCGGGCTTCCCAATGCATTTGCCAGGCGGACCTTCCAGGCCTGCAGCCATTTGATTTTAAATAGCGCAAACAGTGGTACGAGGAGCATAGTAAACACAAACAAATAGACCACGAACCACATATGGCTCCAGGTGAGTGCGCCCTGGGGATAGGGGATCATGTCCCATACCTGCGGGTAAAATTTTCCGTAAGAACCTGAAATCCTTCCCTTCTGCAGGTATTCGAAATACACCTGCAGGGGAATTGTAAAAAACATAGCAAAAAGCAGGGGCACCAGGAGCCTGACCACCCGTTCGCCCACAAAAGAAATCACCGACCGTTTCTGCAACGAAAAATGGGTTGCCACCCCGGCAACAAAAAACAACAGTGGCAACCGCCATTGATGCATCCACCAGATGAGCCGGCTCAATGCAACGGATTGCTCTTTGTTTTTTATTTCCCATCCAAAGGTTACAAAGGGCATGGCACAATGAAAGAAAATCAGTAGAAGAAATGCGAGCACACGGACCCAGTCAAGGAAGTGCTTGTGTTGTGTCATGTTGGTTATTTATCATCCTACGATTGAACGGCGCAAATGTTACCAGGCTGCGGAAATAAACTCAAAAAAAGTTGACTGTAACCGAAACCAGTCATTTATCGAGTAACCGGCGATGATAGTTTACCTGTCCCAAATGATAAGACAGGTGCATGGCCAGGTGAACCAGGAAATACCCGGTTGTCATTCTCTTGTCAAATACCTGCAAAGGATATTCTTCTTCCATGGCTATTTCATTCAGCCTGCTGAGAGATTTGTCCACGATGCGGGTGGTATCCTGCACCTTCCTGAGCAACTCGGCCCGGGGCAAATTTTTTTGAGAAAACTCGAGATCCCTGTTCCTGATATAATCTGTTTTTCCGATTTCCTTCCCGATGTAGGTATTCAGGTTGCCCACCAAATGGAGGCAAAGGTTGCCCGCGGAATTGGCAATCTGCCCTTCCACTTTCCAGATATTTTCCTCCCGGACATATAATCCAATTTCCTGCTGCAGTTTGTCCAGGTCTCTTTTGAACAATGCCCTAAGTGCTTCAATCATCCGATATTGCGTTTTTGACTGTACATGTAGCAGATCATACATCAGCCTTAACTGGCGAGCCCTGGACTTAAAAACCGTTGCCCCGGGGAACGGAGGACCTGGCACCGTCTCCGGCCATGCCCATTTATACCAGCGAACGCTGCAAGTCATCAAATTCCTCCTGCATCAATACCTGCTGAATGACCTGCATCGCCTCATTAGAAAATGCCGGGGGTGCCATTTTTTTGAACCCTGAAAGAAATCCCAGCCTTTCCTGCCGGCCTTGCGCAGGAATCACGAACCGAAACCAGGTCAGCAATGTCTGCGGAGGGTTATTTGACATGATCCTTACCCTGTGCGATGCCAGTTCTTCATCCGTAAAATGATTCCAAAGCATCGGCTGGGTAACTCTTTCCTCTTCTGCCGTATGCTCCAGGTAAATCCCTTGAAATTCGGTAAAAGCGGGTAAAATTCCGCCCCTTCTTCGCTAACATCCCGTCCCGCCTGGGCATCCTGATACATTTTTGCCAGGCCTGTTTCCAGTTTGTTTTGTGCAAGATGGAGCTGCTCGTGAACTTCTACATCATGCCGGGAGCAACCCGGACAACGTTTTTCCAGCTCTGCAAGCGTTACCTGATTTTCATCCGCAGCGTGAATGCCAAGAATGCTAAACACATCCAATCCCAGCCGGTAAAGCTGCTCTACTTCCCGCCGATTGGCGTAATTTGTTTTACCGGCCAGCAGCGACATTTGCGAGAGCGCATTTCTTAACCCCTTATGTGGAACATCGTATACTTTTAACCTGCTCATGTTGTTCAAAATTTTGTTTTGGCAAATGTCTGACCGATCGGGAGGTTCACATTGTAAAAAATCGTTTTTTAGGGTTTATCCTTAAAAAAATCTTCCGGTGTGTCACCTGTAAGCGTTTTGAATTCTTTGATGAAATGCGCCTGGTCATAAAACCCCGCCTCATATCCCAGCTCCGTGAGGGAGTTGACCGAGTGATATTGATGGATCAGGTTGTTGAGCCGTACAATAGAAGCAAATTTTTTGGGTGAGGCGCCTACTGCCTGGCGGAATCTTTTTTCCAATGGACTTTGGCTGATATGCAGTTTCTCCGCCAGTTCCCTGATCCGGATATTTCCCTTGTTTTTATGGATCAGGGCAAGGGCTTCCAGTACCAGTTTGTCGGGTTCCGTATGTGCCATCCGGTTAAGCAGGAATTTCTCCACTGCGGCAACCCTTGCAGCCCCCGAATCCGCCTGCGCCAGCTGCTCCTCGAGAAAGAGGAGTTCAGAGCGGAGCATGAAATTATCCAGTGAAACACTTTCCCTGAAAAGTTCATGAAGTGGTTGCCTGAAAAAGGGAGCGGCACCAGCTTCCTTAAAAAAAATCAGCAGGGTTCCGATATCGGCCGAATTTTTGAAAATGCGGCTTTGATCGGCCAGTCCTGACACGCCCGATGCAGACAGTGCGGTTTCGTTATCATCCTGTATCCTGAATAGCCTGCCCCTGTATTGAAAGCCAATCACCAGGCCCGTGTCCGGCAACACCCGGTACGTAGTTCCCTCCGTCGATTCCTGTATCACAAAGGATCTTACAAAGGGCCTGAGTGGTTCGCAGGGTATATATGTTTCCGATTTCAACCGTAGATGGTTTATAAGTAGCGGCAATAATCACCAGGGTGGGTTCAACTAAAGGTATAAGATGCAAATCCGGGTTTAGAATTTTCCGTTTGACAGCAACGCCTTTTGTACCTGCCGGACAACGGGCAGCACTTCGGATTCCCTCCAGTCATCGTTAATAAAATTGAACCAGGCAATCACGAGGTCCTTATCCGGATTCACAAAAATTCCCTGGCCGCCAAAACCGCTCTTCATCATGCCTTCGCCGGGCTCGGCCCATTCCCATTGATACCCCAGGCCGCCTGCGTGTTGAATCTTGTCGATCTGCGCATAACTGATGATGTTTTCTTTTCTGCGGACAATATCGGATTTGGTAAACAGGATTCCAAAACGGGCCAGGTCTTTCAGGGTGGCAGAAACACCTGCGTTGCTGCAGGGCACCCCACTATTGGAAAGACAAACATAAGCATTTGAAGAAGCTCCCATGGGCTTCCAGATCATTTCGGTGACCAGGTCGGCGTATTTGATTCCCGTAATTTTTTCAGCGATCCATCCCAGCACAAACGTATTGACCGAATTATATTCCGCCTTCTCCCCGGGTGTCCATGCCCGTTTCAGGCTTGCAATGTACTTGTATACCGAGTTGGGGGTGCTGTCGGTCTTGGGCACAACACCCAGCGCAGCTTCAAATTTATAATGGGCATTTTTGGGGTCGGTAAAAGGATGTGTACCCGGAATGGTTTCAGCGCCCTCCATCCCCGACCTCATGTACAGGATATTCTTAACAGAAACGCCCTCCCATCCTGTTCCTTTTAATTCGGGGAGATAGGTCTCGACAGGTTTTGAAATATCAACCCTTTTTTCATTTTCCAGTTTTGCAATCAAAGCAGAAGTAACGACTTTTGATACCGACTGCAACGTATGTATTTCATCCGGAAGCATGCCATAATATTGCTCAAAGAGTATGGTATCCCGGTGTAAGATGATGATACTGCTTACATGTTTGCTCCTCAGGAATTTTTCAAACGTTATGCTTTCTTCATTCTCTTTGACCACGATGTCAGCGATGGAATGATCGATTTTTGACTGAAGCTTCAGCGCTGTTTCGGGTTTTTCAATAATACTTACCGGGAAAAACTCCGACATGTGTCTAAAACTATAATCCGAAACGGCTCCTCCCCAGTCCCACCTGCTTTTGGCGATGCTGTCGTGCATGGCATAGGATTGTTCGGCGCTGAAGATCAGCTGCTGAGAGAAGGAGGTACTTTGCAGACAAATGCTCAAAAATGCAAACAGAAGGAGGTTCTTTGCAGTCATGGTCGGTCAGTTAATATATGCGGGGGAGCCGGGGAGAACCGGTAAGCGGGTTGCGGCGTTCCGCAGTTGAGTATAACTAAAGATACAAAAGTTGCTGTTCCATATCCAATTTCAACTTCGGGCGTCATGAAAAACCGATGGGCGACAGGGGGCCATTTCGGTTGGTCGGGATGGATGTATTTTTCAGGAAAATGACCTTTTATTCCACAAAATGCCAGCAAACGCCGGCTATATCAATGATATTGACTTCCCTTCCGTATGGCTGCTGAGCGGGTGGACTGATCCGGATGCCAAATTTTTCGGGCAGTTTTTTTTCGGTTACCTCCTTCCAGAATTCATCCGCATTGTCGACCCCAACGCTGATCATAAAGTTCCGGGCAAAGGCGGTATCATCGAAATGCTGCAAAATAAACCTGCACCCGTCCCGCTCAAAGCCCACAAAATCGCCTGCGTCCCACACTATCTTAAAACCCAGTTCCTGGAAGAGCTGCCTGGAAGCCGGGAAGTCGCTGCCCGAGGGGACGAAGGGTTGTAGCGTCAGAAATTTCATAGCCAATGATAGTTTAGGTTGGTGAAATATCGGCCCGGGTTTACAGTTTTTGCTCAGTTATTTTTTTGGAAAGCAGACAGGATCCTCAATTTCCTTATATCTCACAAAATTATCAATTTACATGCAGCGGTTTGTTTTGTATCGTCGATGGCATTGGCCACGTGTTATTTTTCATTCACGGTTGGCGGCGGCACCACTCCACACATTCTGAGATACACGACCATTTGTCCGTAATGTTCGCTGGCGTGGACCAACGCATAAAATACCAGGTCCAGGCGGGAAAGTTTTCTCCACCTGAATTGGATCATATCCAGGGCATTTTTGTCGTTGAGCGTTGAAAGCGCCCTGTGTCCAACAGCGAAGGAACTTTTAACGTAGCTGATAACTTCCGGTTTTGTCTTAATATTTTTTGGCCCGTTTACATCTTCAATATCGGCACGCACCGAATCGCCGGTAACGGCACTCCAGATAAGCATATTATCCGTGGCCAGGTGCATGAGTTGTCCTGCAAAGCTTCGCACCCCTTTAAAATCGCTGCCCTTTATGGAAAGGCTATCGGGTGTGAAAAAAAACCTAGCCTCGGGCATGGCTTCTGCTGTTGTGAGGATATCGCTTTCAACCTTGTTGAACAATCTCTCCACGGCGGGCGACAGGGGCTGCGGTTGTTGGGCAATGCCTGGTTCCGCTAATGAGAAACAGGCCAGCAAATAGAGCAACATTTTCTTTCGAAATATCATCGTCCGTGATTTTAAATGTAGATGAGTAAACGCCCTCAACTCCAGTAATCCTTCATTAAGTCTGCCACCCAACGGGGTTGTCTGATCTCTGTTTTGGGTTGAAATTCCCTGAAAACAGGTTTAATATCCAATACTGGTGTTCCATCAATGGCGTCGAGATACCGGACCTTGATGATGCGTCCGCTGTGTTCCAGCAGTTCTACGGTGGCGAGGCCAATCCGGTTGGGTCTGTCCTTTTTTCTTTGCCCAAAAATGCCAACCAGCGGGTAGGCCGGATTGCCCCTGGGGCGGCCGGAAAAAACGATGTCCCCGCTCTCTACCTTGCTGAAGTAGTAAATGATTTCAAGATGGGAAAAATCAGAAATGGCATCAAAGGCCTCCGTGGGTATATGATCGGCAAGTTCTATCTCTGCAATGACCGCACCCCAGAAATCATCCGTGGGCAATTTGCGTATATTCCTGACCGTTGCCACCGGTGTGAGCTGGATGTTCATAATAACCTGGTTTATTTCAAATGTCCGGGCATATCAAAAATAGGCGCTTGTTGCCAATCCGTGGTAATCTTTCCGGGGAGGAAGGTTGGCCTGCTCCGGGGAGAGGATCGACCGGGTGGTCATCAGTTGACAGGTGTAGTTGCCAGGAAAGAATAGGGATCGAGTGAGAACTGGTCGTATTTTATTACCGGGGCATCTGCCAGCTCGAGCTCGATGAATGCATCAGCTTCCCGGATCTGCCAGAGGTATAATTTCTTTTCTGTTTGTTCGAATACTTCGGGAAGCATGTCCTGCAGCAGCCCGTTCCAGCAGGCTTCTTCGAGCTGTTCCCGGTCCGACATTGACGTCTTTCTTTCTGCATCCGTCTTGTCTGCGTGATTCCTGGCAGAAAAACTGGTGCCGGTCATCAGTAAGATTTCCTTTTGTGTAGTGTGCTGTTCCATACCAGGAGGTTTAGGGCTCCTATATATCAGACGCAATTCCTGAACAAAAGCTACAACCCGGGGCCAAAAAAATCTGTTAAATCGTTTGGCTGCCTTACGGCAAGGCATACCAACGAAACGCGCTGGTTGATTAATCATATATACGGCAAAATACGGAGGTTGGATGGCGATCTCTTTAAAGCAACCGGCGGGTTGTGTCGCAGCATCGATTTGCCTGGGCAGCATTCTGCCTACCGGAACGATTATCCGATTGTCAGTAGTGCATAAAAAAAGTCGCCCCGGGGCGACTTCCTAAAGTATCATCATTCGTTGCATTTATTCTTTTTCCTGTTTTACTTTTTTTACAGTCGTCTTCTTTTTGGTCTTTGCCTGTTTTTGACCTGACTTCTTTTCAGATTTTACAAAATCCCGGGCCAATATCTTACTCACTTTCTTCAGCGAATGGGAGAACTCTTTTTCGGGAGAACCATTTTTATAAGAAGAAAGGGCCTCGCTCAGTTTTGCATACACTTCTTCGCGAATTTGTTTTTTTGAATCCTTCCCTTCCTTCGGCGCTTTTACGTTGTCTGACATATTTGCTTTTTTAGGTCGCTAAATTTAATATAAACTTAATATTCGCAATGTTAAGTTTTTCGAGAAGATCGGCTGTTCTTCAGTTATAAGCGGTGCTTTGGATTTTCTCACCCGTTCACTCCCTGCACAAAGTCGGTTGCAATTTGGTGCGATTCATATGGGTATACAACCTAGCGTGGCTCCAAGGTTCAGGCCGGAGAATTTTTTTTTGCCGCATATTAAATTAATGTTAACTTTTCATTACTAAATTGTTACCGACCTGATTTTATAAATACCTGATTTTTAGCAATTTAACTTTTTAC
>DATJYH010000443.1:0-3463 GCA_035499675.1 Puia sp. | reverse complement strand
CAATGGTTTCTCAGCTTATCAGTTGTACGGCTTCTTTGGCAAAATAAGTGGCGATGAGGTCAGCACCCGCGCGTTTGATGGAGGTAAGCGTTTCCAGGATGGCTTTGTCCTCGTTCAACCAACCCATTTTTGCCGCCGCTTTGACCATCGCATATTCTCCGCTGATATTGTATGCGCTTACCGGAACGGTGACGGCATTTTTTACTTCCCGGATGATATCCAGGTAGGCGAGCGCGGGTTTTACCATCACAATATCCGCCCCTTCTTCCACGTCCTGTTGCGCTTCCCGTATGGCTTCGGTGCGGTTGGCATAGTCCATCTGGTAGGTTTTTTTATCGCCGAACCCGGGTGCAGAATCCAATGCGTCCCGGAAGGGGCCATAAAAGCAGGATGCATATTTTGCACTGTAGGCCATGATCCCCGTTTGGGTATAGCCGTTCTCCTCGAGCCCTCTCCTGATGGCACCGATCCGGCCATCCATCATATCGCTGGGCGCTACAAAATCGGCGCCGGCCCTGGCATGGCTCAGGCTCATCTTTACCAGGGCTTCCACTGTTTCATCATTGACGATCTGACCATCTTTTACAATACCATCATGCCCAAACGAAGAATACGGGTCAAGGGCTACATCGGTCATCAGCAGCATGTCCGGCACGGCGTCCTTGATGGCGCGGATGCTGCGTTGCATCAGGCCATTATCGTTCCATGCTTCCTTCCCGGTGTTGTCCTTCCACTCGTCCCTGCATTTGACGAACAACAACACGCTCCTGATGCCCAAATCCCATACTACCTTTACTTCTTTCACGGTGAGGTCCAGCGAGCGCCGGAAATAATCTGGCATGGATGAAATTTCCATTTGCAGGTTTTCACCCTCGTCAATGAATAATGGCAATATAAAATCCTCCGGCCGTAACAGGGTTTCCGCAACCATACTACGGATGGCGGCGCTTCTTCTCAAAATCCTGTTTCTTCTTTGCAGGTACATGAAAAATCTTCGGTTTTAATATTTCAGGAAGCTGTTGTGTTGTCTGTCGTTTCGCACCAATTCCTGGGGTGCAGGCAAATGTTCAGTAGTTTTTCTTCCTCACTGCCCGCGACCGGCTGATGATTGTACACCCAGCGCGCACGTGGCGGCAGGCTCATCAGGATGCTCTCGGTACGACCGTTTGTTTTCAACCCAAAAACGGTGCCCCGGTCGTGAAGCAGGTTGAATTCAACATAACGGCCCCGCCTGATTTCCTGCCATTCCACCTGTTTCTCACCAAAGGGCACGTTCTTTCTTTTTTTGACAATGGGCAGGTAGGCATGGAGGAAGGCCTCCCCGTTGGCCTGCTGGAACCGGAACCAGTGATCGGCTTCTTCTTCATCGGTTATCCTGAGGTGATCATAGAACACACCGCCGATGCCACGTGTTTCCTTACTGCGATGAGTATTCGAAAAGTAGTCATCACACCATTGCTTGAATTGTGGATACAGGTCCTCCCTAAAAGTGTCCATGGCGTTTTTGTAGGTTTGGTGAAAATGCCGGGCATCTTCTTCAAAAAGATAATAAGGGGTGAGGTCGGCGCCGCCTCCAAACCAGCGGTCGCTCACCTGGCCGGTTTCATCGTACAATTCAAAATACCGCCAGTTGGCGTGAACCGTTGGCACATAGGGGTTGACCGGGTGCAGCACGATGGAAATGCCGCAGGCAAACCATTTCTCTCCATCCATCTTAAGTTGTTTGCGCATATTGTCGCTCACGGTTCCATATACCACCGATGTATTGACACCTCCTTTCTCGAATACCTTGCCTTGTTCAACGATCCTTGTTTTTCCTCCGCCTCCTTTTCCCCCGGCCCTTTCCCAATTGTCCTCCCTAAAGTGGGCGAGGCCATCTTCTTCCTCCAGCCCGCAACAGATCCTGTTTTGCAGGGAATGGACCCATTCGATCCATTTTTCGCGGAACGCGACGGTGTCTGTTTTGTATGGGCTGGTACTTTCCATGATGATTAAAATGTAAAGATCGATTCCCCCGTTCAACTTCTTTATACTGTCATCGTTTTGTATGCATAACTTTTAACGGTGTCCACAAAAGCCCGGGCATGATCAACAGGAACATTGGGGAGTATACCATGTCCCAGATTGGCAATATGCCGTTGCCTCCCGAACTGGTCCAGCATCCGTATTACGTCCTTCCTGATGACAGGTATGGGAGATAGTAATTTTGCAGGGTCAAAATTTCCCTGTAATGTTACCCGGTTTCCTGCCAGCTTTCTTGCCATAGCGGGTTCAATACACCAGTCGATGCCCAGCCCGTTGGCTCCTGTCGCTGCCATGCGCTCCAGCGAATGCCAGGCTCCTTTGGCAAAAATAATCGTCAGCGTTTCTTCCCTGAGTGCCTCAATGATCTGGCCGATATAGGGAAGCGAAAAGGTTTCAAAGTCATCCGGTCCCAGCAGCCCGCCCCAGCTGTCGAACAACTGGATAAGATCGGCGCCTGCTTTCACCTGTCCCCTGGTATAGGCGATGGTGGTGTCGGTGATCATCTGCAGGATGCGGTGCGCCAGATCAGGCTGCGTATAGCAAAAGGCCTTTGCTTCGTCAAAAGTTTTGGAGCCTTTTCCCTGCACCATATAGCAGAGCAATGTCCAGGGCGCGCCTGCAAAACCGATCAGGGGAACCCTGCCGGCCAGTTGCTGCCTGGTTGTTTTCAGCGCTTCAAATACATATCCGAGCGATGCTTCCGCATCAGGCACATGGATGCGGCGAAGATCCTTTTCCGTTTGAATGGGGTCAGGGAGCAGCGGGCCCTTGTTTTCAACCATCTGTACTTCCAGTCCCATGGCCTGGGGCACTACCAGGATATCGGAGAATATGATGGCTGCGTCTACCCCTACCTGTTCTACCGGCTGGATGGTGATTTCCGCTGCCAGCGAGGGATTCTGTACTCGTTCAAAGAAGCCGTACTTCTCTTTCAGTTTCAAATAGTCCGGCAGGTATCGTCCGGCCTGGCGCATCATCCACACCGGTGGCCGTTCAACTTCCTCACCTCTTAGAGTTCTTAACAAAAGATCATTCTTTAATGCCTGCTTCATGTTGCGCCTGGTTATGTTTGATGCGTGTCGGCCGATTGGAAATAACGAACGCACTGCTGTAACAATGAGTCCTTGCCCGGCCGGTCACCCATGATGATTTTATTTCCGGAAAAAGACCGGATGCTGTTTGCCGTTGTTTTGCCGATGGCGAATAAAACGGTATTCTCTTTTACTGCATTCAGGGAAAAAAAACTTTCGACGCCACTCGGACTGAAAAACAAAATGCCGTCGTACGATTCATTAACACGTTGTGGCGTAAGTATTGTTTGATAAACCTCCAGTTCCTTGATGCGTATGCCCTTATCCGTTAGTTCCTGTGGCAATTCGTCTCTGCGCCTGTTTCCGCAAAAAAAGACAGGCTCAGTGATACTGTCCTGCAACAACCT
>DATJYH010000442.1:0-4149 GCA_035499675.1 Puia sp. | reverse complement strand
ACTGGCTGATCCCCATCCGGAACAGCGAACGGCTTCAGCAGCTCAACCCGCAAAAAATTACCCTGATCCGCATACATGGTGGAGGGCACAACAATCTTCCCTCATTTCCCGAATATCACAATTTTATCAGGGACATCCTTGCACCCTGAAGGTTTGAAAAAGGAATCGATATTTTTACAGCCAAACAAAGCTGGATGAAACAGGAAGTACCCCGCTGGCGGATATGGTTCAGATGGATTAAACTGGTCATAATCATTTACTGTGCACTGGGGATTGCCTTTTATTACCTGCAGGAAGCCATTTTATTTCATCCATCCGCAGTCCAAAGGAGCGCTGTGTATAACCTGGGCTGTGCCTACCGGGAATTAAACCTTCCATACGACAACGAAACCAATCTCAATATTATCCAATTCAACCCGCAGGGCGACTCCGTGGCAAAGGGCGTGGTACTCTACTTTCACGGGAACAGGAATAACATCAGCTGGTATGCACACTATGCCTCCAACTTTACCCGGAGATCTTATGAAGTATGGATGATAGACTATCCCGGCTTTGGCAAAAGCACGGGTCGATTTACCGAAGAACGGTTGTACGACTACGCCCTGCAACTTTACCGGCTCGCGCGGAAACAGTTCAGGCCATCAGATATCATCATCTATGGCAAGAGCATGGGCACAGGTATTGCGGCACAACTGGCTGCGGTCAGGGATTGCCGTTATCTCATGCTGGAGACGCCCTACTACTCCATGACTTCGCTGGTAGCTCACTACCTGCCCATCTATCCCGTCGACAACATGATACACTATCATTTCCCCACTCATACCTACCTGGAAAAAGTAACCGCCCCGGTCGTTATTTTCCAGGGTTCGGAAGACGGCCTGATCCCCTGCAGCCAGGCAAAAAGGCTTATCCCGCTGCTAAAACCCCGGGATGAATTTGTTCTCATTGAAAAAGGGACCCATAATAACCTCAACAATTTCCCGCTCTTCCATCAAAAGCTGGATTCCTTACTGGAACGATAACACATCGCTAATTCGCAAAAATGATTCGCTGAAACCTGTCCATCCGGCTGGCAGGAATAAAATAGTGATTATGGGAGATGGGCTGTACGTCGCTCAGCACATCCAGGGGAAGAAGTCTTTTCTGATCGAGATAGTAGGTTTGATAGCCCAAAGGCCTTAGCATATCCAGTAACTGAATCCGGTCGTTGCGGTTCCCCAATTCACAGAGCAACACCGGGCGGTGACGTTCCAATGTTTCCCGCAGCCCGGCAAATACCGACAGCTCCAGGCCCTCCACATCGCACTTTATAAAGTCAAGCTTCGGCAGGGCTGCAAACAACTCATCTCCTTTTGCATTCTTCACTTTCTCTGATTCCACATATTGCAGGTACGTATTCGATTCCATCACCCTGGCATAGGCGAACTTTTTCATATTGCCCACCTGCGGAATACCCATCTCTACCCAATCGCTGTCCCCCCCCATGGCCAGCTGCCGGAGGTCCACGTTGGAAATATTTTTTTCCCGGATCATTCCGCCAAGCGCCTCGTAAAATTTGCTCATTGGCTCAATGGCATATATCCTCCCGCTGTTTTTTACCAGCCGGCTCAGTTCCAACGTGAAGTACCCGAGGTGTGCGCCAATGTCCACGCAATAATCCCCCTCGCGGATGAACTCCTTCAAAAAATAAATGTCCTGGTAATCGTGACCGAGTATGCCCGTTTTGTAAACACGTTGAAATGTGCTGGCCAGTAATGACAGGTATTTTTTTTCGCCCAACAGGGAGAGCAGGACCTTTCTAACACGATTCATGCGGATAAAAATACAACTAATTGACGACCCGTTTCTACTCTTCCAGCATCACTTTGTTTCTTCCTACTTTCAATTTGTAGCCGGTTCCCAGCTTGAGGGCATAATTTTCTTTTCCGTGGCTAACCGGGAACCCAAAACATACGGGATAGTCAAAGGGCCGGATGATGTCATGGATCAGATCATATACCGCTCTGCCAAACGGCCGCTCGGTATCCCGGATATCCGTGAATCCACCGACGATCAGACCCGCCAGGTAATCCAGCTTTCCCCCACGCAGGAGCTGGCGCATCATCCGGTCAACCTGGTAAATATATTCGCCCACATCTTCCAGCACCAGTATGCGACCCTTTGTTTTTAGATCCGAGGGTGTACCGATGGCATGAACCAGGAGGCTTAGATTGCCTCCCACCAGTTCTCCCACGGCCTCTCCCCGCCGGTTGAGTGCATGCGTGGCGCACTGATACCTGATCTTTTCCCCCGCCAATACCTGCCTGAGCGACTGTACATATTCATCCTCGTATCCCCCGTCGTTGAAGGCGGAAGCCATGGGCGCATGCAGGCTGGCCGTTTTATAACGGCGGTATATATGCGCGTGCAGCAGGGTTACATCACTAAAGCCGATGATCCATTTCGGATTTTTTTTAAAATCGGAAAACTTAAGCTGATCAATGATCCGGCTGATTCCGTAACCTCCGCGGGCGCAAAAAATGGCCTTTACCTGGACATCGTCGAGCATTTGTTGAAAATCTTCCAACCGCTGCTGGTCCGTTCCGGAAAAATAATTGTCGGACAGAACGCCCAGTGTGCGTCCTATTTTCAGCGTATAGCCCCAATCCTGCAACACCTGGATGCAGGTTTGTGCTTTTTCCGGGGCCATGAAGCCGCCCGGGCAAACGATCCCGATCGTGTCGCCTGGTTGAAGATATGCGGGCGTTTTTACCATAATAGTCAGGTTGATGAACTGGTACCCTTATGCGCTTTGCGGGGATGTATTTCAGCCAGTGAACAGGCATCTGTTTTTATGTCCAGCCGGTGCCACATACCTTCCTTCAACGCGTAGTTTTCCTTTTGGTGGCCAACCGGGAAATTAAAACAAACCGGGAAGCGGTAGTCTTTTACTTTTTCCATCACAATGTCGTAAAGCGTTTTCCCAAATTCCTCACCGGGATCATCGGGCTTTATTTTGAAACCGCCCACAATCAGCCCCTTTAACCCCTCCAGTTTCCCCGTGCGCTTGAGGTTCCAGAACATGCGGTCGATGCTGTAGAGATATTCACCGGTATCTTCAACGAACAGGATCTTGCCGGCCGTCCGCAGGTCTGAGCGGGTACCCGCCAGCGTTTCAATGGTCTTCAGGTTTCCCCCAACCAGGGGTGCTTCGGCTATGCCTTTACGGTTAAATGGATCCGGTGGAAAGGAATACGACATGTGTTCGCCCGTCAGCGCTTTCCGGATAGACAAAATACTGTCCACCTGCACCGGCTCGGCCGTGCTCAAGTCGTCGGGAAAACTGTTACACATTTTGGAATGAATCGACGCAATGTTATAATGCCGGTTGATGTGGCAATGGATCACTGTAATATCACTGAACCCGATGATCCAGCTGGGCCGGGCGGCAAACCGGCTGAAGTTAAGTCCATCAATGATCCGCACCGCGCCATAGCCGCCCCGGGCGCAGAGAATGGCCCTGACGGAGGGGTCATCCAGCATTCGTTGGAAGTCCGCCCTTCGTTCTTCGTCGGTCCCGCCAAACGTAAAATCCTTTTTCCCGACCGTGTCACCAACTTTTAGGTTGAAACCCCAGCTTTCGATCTGCTCAACGGCTGGGCGAATTTCCTCCCCGGTAATGTTGCCTGCGGGACAGGTGATGCCAATTATATCGCCTGGTTTCAGGTAGGGAGGCACCTGGGTTCCCTTCATCTCCCCGTCTTCCGCAGTGGAGATGGCACCCCATAACGGCCATGCTGCACCCGTCGCAACTACAGCCGTCAGAAATTTTTTCCGCTTCATGGTTTAAAGGTATAGGAAATCACTCATTTGGGCATTGCCGTCGATTGCGGTATTTTTGCAACCCTGCTGCTTCATCCACAGCGCAACCGCACAGAGGGGAAAATAGCAGCATGGTATCAAAAACCGGCAGCATTACTTCATGAATACGACTTACAACAGGATATTGGTTACAGCAGCCCTGCCTTATGCAAATGGCCCTGTACACATCGGTCATATGGCAGGCGTTTACATTCCGGCGGATATCTATACCCGTTACCAACGTGCACGCAAGCGCGATATTGTTTTTGTATGTGGCAGCGATGAACATGGTGTCCCCATTACCATCCG
>DATJYH010000441.1:0-2706 GCA_035499675.1 Puia sp. | reverse complement strand
AAGGCCTGCGGGTAGCCCTGCTGATTACCGATAAACTCGGTAATCTCATCCACCTCTGGGGTATCCACAAACGCACACTGAAGGCGTGTAAGTTCGCCGTTGTAGGACACGAGCATATCTCCCTTCCCGATCAGTTGCTCTGCCCCACCGGTGTCGAGGATGGTCCTCGAGTCTATTTTGGAAGATACTTTAAACGCAATCCGCGCAGGGAAATTGGCCTTAATGGTACCCGTGATGATGTTGACGGAAGGTCTTTGGGTGGCAATGATAAGGTGTATACCCACAGCACGTGCCAGCTGAGCCAGCCGGGCGATGGGCATCTCCACTTCTTTTCCCGCGGTCATGATGAGATCAGCAAATTCATCGATCACCAGCACGATAAACGGCAGGTATTGGTGCCCTTTCTGCGGGTTCAGCCGGCGCTTGATAAATTTTTCATTGTACTCGCGGATATTCCTGGCACCCGCCTCTTTCAACAGGTCGTACCGGTTGTCCATTTCAATACAGAGCGCATTGAGCGTATGGATCACTTTTTTGGTATCGGTGATGATGGGCTCCTCTTCACCCGGGAGCTTGGCGAGAAAATGTTTTTCGATGGTCCGGTAGAGGCTCAACTCTACTTTCTTCGGATCCACCAGCACCAGTTTCAGCTGCGACGGGTGTTTTTTGTACAGCAACGACACGAGGATGGCATTCAGTCCCACCGATTTACCCTGGCCGGTGGCTCCCGCCATCAACAGGTGTGGCATGGCGGAAAGATCCACAATAAAGTTTTCGTTGTCTATTTTTTTCCCGATGGCAATCGGCAGGTTGAAATTGTTGTGCTGAAATTTTTCCGAGGAAAGCAACGTGCGCATACTCACCACGGTTTTTTTGATATTGGGAACCTCAATGCCAATGGTACCCTTCCCCGGTATCGGTGCGATGATGCGGATGCCCAGCGCAGCGAGGCTCAGCGCAATATCATCCTCCAGGTTTTTGATTCTCGAAATCCTGACCCCGGGTGCGGGAACAATCTCATACAGGGTAACCGTAGGCCCCACCGTGGCACTGATCTTCTGGATATCTATATCATAGTTCTTCAGTGTGCCGATGATCTGGTTTTTGTTGGCCTCCAGTTCCGCAGGATCCTGGATGATCTTTTCACTGCCATGTGCCTCCAGCAATTCGAGGGAGGGATAACGGTAATTTCTCAAATCAAGTGTGGGCTCATAGTCGGGCAGGGGCTCCTGTTTGGCAGAAACTATCTCGAGGGCATGTTCGCCGGTAACGGATGCTGCTTCCGTTTGTTTGACTTCCAGTTCAAGTTCGGGCAGCACCGGCGTCTTTTTCTGATTCTTTTCCTCTGTTGCAAGAGGTTTATTGTCATTGGGCAGCTTTACCGGCTGTACCTCTTTTGTTTCCGGGAGAACCGGCGCAATCGCTTCGCTGTCTTCTTCGTCCTCATCCTTTTCAATGATAGTCATCCCGGGCATCTCCTTTTCCTCGTTGGCCTGGACCAGGTTGGTCAGCATGCCCGTATCCCCTTTTAGTAAATTACCCTTGTTGATGCCAAAGGATTCATCAACAAACAACCTGGCCTCTTCCTCTTCTGAAATCTTTTCGCCGGAGCCGCTCAATCGTATTTTTTGAGGAAGGGAGGGCACCCTGAATACCGGGTTGAACCGCCAGATAAAATAGGCCAGCCCGCTCACAAACAAAAGTGCTGCCGTACCGATCCAGCCAAGAAAACGTGTAAACCAGTCGCTGATCATTTCACCAACAGCCCCGCCCCAGGAAAATGCGCTGCCCCTGGTAACAAATGCCAGGGTAACTGAAAAAAACAGCACGCCCACCACCACATAACGAATGTTCCGGCGAATGGAAAACAGCTTCCTGGCAAAAAGCCAATTAGCCCCGGTGGTAAAAAAGAAGGAGCAAAAGAAGTAGGACGCCAGGCCAAAACCATTAAAAAAGAACTGGTGGGAAATATAAGCGCCCAGGTTGCCCAGGAGGTTTTCTGCCTTTACATCCGTAGACGGTAGTAAAATGGAAGCTCCCCGGAAAACCTTGTCCTGGTCTTCCCTCCAGGTAAACAAATAGGAGGTAAATGCTATAAACAGGAATATGGAGAGGAGCAGAAAAACTGCCCCTGTAATTTTATGGGTTCGTTCATCGCGGATGACCTGTCTGACCGATACCTGTGGTTCTTTTTCAGGTTTCAGTTTATCAGGGCCGGATGACTGGTTTTTCTTTGATTTCGGGCGTTTTGCCATGACAACAAAGATAAGCAACCCTATAAAACTACAAGAGCAGGGGGCCTGGTTTATTCTGCGGGCGGGCCCCCGAACTTCTTCTGTCTTAGTTTTTTAAAGAATAAATTGTAATTTAATTGGTGAACTCAAACCCAGCCTTCCTGTGCCGCCTCTTTTGACCATAGACAACCTTCATGGATACCCGGTTGGGCATTCCCGGGATTTTGCCAGCAAGAGGAACCCCGAAAAGACCCGGGGTGTAACCACGATACTGATCCTGCTGTTATTTGTTTCTTACGGGGCGACCGCCAATACCGGCGGCGACAGCAGTTTTCTTGATGTTTCGACGGTTCAATCGGTGCAGCAATTGGGTAAATATGTGCATTATACCAGCGTCAGAAAGAACAGTATCGCCGACAAAGACATTGCAACGCTCGACATATCCAATGTAATCCCCATCAAATTCCGGGGT
>DATJYH010000440.1:0-18215 GCA_035499675.1 Puia sp. | reverse complement strand
TTTGAAATCGTCGTAGGTTTGACGCATGCTCTGATCCAACCAGGGACTGATGACATATTTCTGTCCTGCGGTAGCTGCATCGTCTACCGTATATTTCCAGGCATCTGTAAAATCGTTTTTAGCTACATCCCAATGGTTCTTGCCCATAACCGTATGCCCGCTGTGCATTTTCATTCCCAAATCATCCAGTAGTTTTTTAAAATCGGCCGGGGCGTATCCATAGAATTTCCGGTTTACGTAGTTAGCGTGTTCCACGTATACATACCCGATGGCCTGTAATTGTTTAAGTGTACCGGAAGGATCTTTTTGCATATCCTGCCGTACGGTATACAATTGAATACCAAAAACGGGTTTCGCTGCTGTGTTCGCGAAAAGTTGGTTTTTAAAGAACGCTGTTGCGGCCAGCGACATGGCGCTGCTCTTGAGAAATGTTCTGCGGGATGTACTCATGGTCCTGTTTTTTTAAAATATGGCTAATAAAAACTAAAGTTATTCCATTCTTTTAGTTTCCAAAAAGTTTTTATACCAGCGATGAATACAAAAAATAAACCGGCGAAAGAGCGGATTTTAATGACCCGCCGCATGTTATCGGAGGGCCATCATGGTGCAGACATTAGAAATTACTGCTGCGAGCGTCACAGAGCTACTTCGAGTATGGGCTTGAGCGATTGATCGCGGAAGATATGATCCGCGACATGGTCGATGAGTTGGTTGGTGGAGTTGAACGAGATGCCCTGACCGGCCATCCTGACCATGCACACATCATTCTCCCCGTCTCCTACCGCAACCGCATTGTTTACCTGTATGCCAAAACGATCCAGGATGTGCAGCAGCATGTTGGATTTACAGTGATCGTGTTCGCAAAGGCTGTGGCTGTCGTTCAGGAATTGGGACGGAATCCTTACTTCTCCCGTAACGACGCTTTTGTGAAATTCCAGTTCGTTGCCCAGGCTGAAGTCCATCCCGAGCATATTTTTTACGTGATTGGTGATGGAATGATAACTGTCGCTGATAATACCACACACGTATCCCCTGCGCTGCAGCTCCCGGACTACCTGCACGGCATCGCCGATCAGCGGGATAGATTCAGCTACGCCGATTAAATCGGCAAAGCTTTTGCCCTCCAGCAGGCGGGCTATTTTCTTGGTTCTGTAATAGTAGCTCTTCTGCTGCCGGACAATCGTCTCCAGTTCTTCACGGAATCCAAACGAACTGGCCGCGGTATAAATAAAACTGCCTTTGAACAGGGTGTTGTCCATATCAAACACGATCATCTTTTGCGGGTGCCTTGCGAGTTCCTTTAGCGCAAACTCAAACTGTTCCCGCATCGCCTGCAGGTGGCTGTTGTCCTGCGCTTCTCTTTTGTGCCGGAAAAAATCCACCCGTTTAAAGATGGCATTGGCTACCTGGCGCGCCATCCGGCCCAATGCCTGCAGGGGCTGCATATCGTTTTCTATTTCCCCGATGCAAACCTCGCTGATGCGCGCATGCACCTGGTCCATATCGATCAGCAGACCTATGTCCACCCCATAGTCGTTTTCGAATTCAACTTTTTGGAAAAAAGATTTTTTCCCGGCAATCATACCGCTCAAGGGTTGTCTGAATTGCAGCAGGTGCGGGAAGAAAAATTCGAGCAATGGTTTCACCAGGATTTCGGTAACCCTGCCTGCCTGCCTGTCGAAATAGGATTTTACAAAATCAGCTTCGTTGAACAGCAATGGCGTCGTCAGCTTTTCAATGATATCTCCGCTATAGTTCGGTATATCCGCGTCCAGGAATACAATGATTTCATTTTTGGCAAACATCATGCCTTCCCTCATGGAGTGGCCCTTCCCAAGCACGGTGCTGGTGATGATCTTGACCCCCTCCTTTTTGGCCTCTGCTACGGTATGGTCCATGGACTGGTCATCCACCACGATGATCTCAGAAACGTTTTCATTACGTTTTGCCTGGCGGATTACTTTCCGAATGGTTTTTTCCTCATTCAAAGCGGGAATGATGACACTAATCATAACATTCAATTTTGAGTGTGAGAAATGATAAATGCTGCTACCCCCGGTTTGGCTTCCGTCCCGCCCTGGGCGGGCATGGCAATACGCGAAAGCCATCTTACAACGAATATTTTTCCCCTAAAACTGTGCCAGACTAAATTAGGCTGATAATTGAAAATCAATCGTTAAAATTACAAATCGCCGGTTCAGGACAGCTTCCCGCAAACATAAAAACAAATCCACCCCGCAAATGGCGGTTCATTAACGGCGTTCGGCCAACCAACTTCGAAACGAATTGTTTAAAGTGAGATATTTCCCGACTGACTTTCCGGATGGCTATCGAGGTTAACAATCTCGTCCATTACAGCAATATTCAAGAAATGAATCCCGGTGGAACCGGTTAGCTTTGAACCAAAAATTTCTTTTATGATAACCAAAGTATCGCATACTTCCATTTTCGTCAGCGACCAGGACAGGGCGTATGATTTTTATGTGACCAAACTTGGTTTCAAGGTCCATACAGATTTTGCAATGCCCAACGGCATGCGCTGGCTCACGATAACAGCCCCCGAACAACCCGAATTGCAGATCACCCTGCTCAATCCCATGGAGGGAGGAATGCATGCTGATGACGACATCAAAAAAGCTTTTAAGCTTTTGCTCGATAAAGGCGCATTGGGGGCAGGTGTGCTGTATACACCCGACTGCCGTGCCACCTATGAAGAACTAAAGTCAAAGGGAGTTGTATTTAAGGGCGAACCAAAAGAACAATTTTACGGCATTGAGGCCATTATTACTGATGGAGTCGGAAATTGGTTTAGTATGACACAGCCAAGGGGATGAAGTTGACAGTTGACAGTGGAAAGATGACAAATGTCCGTTGAAAAGCAGGCTGACTAAAAACGATTCGACTGAAGGCCGATCGCCGCAGCATTAAGGGCGTAACAGCAACCGGCAAGTCTTTTTCGAATTTGGTGTCAACTTTTCCTAATTACTCTGACGGGGATCATCGTCGTTAAAACACCGTCTTCTGTCAACTGTAATCTGTCGCCTGTCAACTTTCTCATCCGTGCTCAGCAATATACCTGATCATGGCAGCATTGGAATCAAAATCGCCGGCGGACAAATTTGTCTTATAACGTTTGTTGATGTACTTGACGATAAAATGATTCTTTTTTTGAGGCGTTCCCAAATTTACGCTGGAAGCGGGTATGCGTTCCCTTTCCGCGCCTTCATGACTTACCACCACCAGGTCGTATACGTTTGCGTCACTGAGTTCGCCCAGCGATTTTCCCAGATAATATCGCTCGGTGTCGGGATATAATTCATTATCGTATACGTCCGCCTTGCCCGAAGCAAGGAGCCGCCAAATGATATTTTTCTGAAAATTGATGGATTTGAAATCAGTGAACTTCCTGACACTGTCAGGGCCTGATTTGTAGTACAGTCTGATCACATCGATCTCTGTTTTCTCAATGGCGCGGGTGGAGGTATCCAGGCGGTACACGATGAAATCTTTTCCATATTTTGGTGAACCCATCTGGATAGCGCCGCGCAAGGTATCATGACTGTTTTTAAGCACCAGGTAGCCTTCGTAGAAGAATGTGGCGGGGTCGCCGCCCGTGACATGGGCCAAACAAGTGCCGGTACACACCAAATAAATCAGGAGAACAACGGATATCTTTTTCATGGTCTGAGATCTGCAATGCCTAAAAGTACAGATTATTGAATTGATTTCCATACCCTCCGCGCTGCCAAAGGACCTGGAACTATGTAAAACCTATTGGTCGATCCAACAAATTTTACAGACCTTCAAAACTGTATCTTTGGTTCATGCAATATTTTCAACAAAAAGTGGTCTGGATCACCGGTGCCTCGTCCGGCATTGGTGAGGCCCTTGCCATTGCCCTCTCAAACGCGGGCGCCAGGCTCATTCTGTCCAGCCGCCGTGCGGAAGAATTGGAACGCGTGAAGCAGTCCTGTGCTCATCCCGAATTGGTGAGGATACTTACGCTCGACCTGGAAGATGTTTCCATGCGAAAAGAAAAAACAGCAGCGGCCATAGCAGTTTTTGGCCAGCTGGATATAGTGATCCACAACGGCGGGATCAGCCAGCGTTCACTGGCAAAGGATACAAGCATGAAGGTTCACCGGAAACTGATGGAAATCGATTATTTCAGCTATATTGATATTACCCGTCATGTGCTGCCGCATTTTTTTGAGCGGGGCAGCGGTCATTTTGTAGTAATCAGCAGTGTGATGGGAAAGATTGGCACACCTATGCGTTCCGCCTACGCCGCGGCCAAACATGCCCTCCATGGCTATTTTGATTGTCTGCGTGCGGAGTTGATGGATCAGCACATCCGGGTAACCGTCATCACGCCGGGGTATATCCGCACCCAGATCGCCCGTCACGCCGTTACCGGATCTGGCATCGAACGGGGTGTTTCGGCGAAGGACATTGACGAGGGCTATCCTCCTGACAAAGCCGCCTTACAGATACTGAGGGCGACCGCCGCCGGAAAATTTGAAGCATATGTGGGTAGAAACGGGAAAGAACGAATGGCATTGCTGATAGAACGCCTGGCGCCTGCCCTGCTGAAAAAGATGGCACCGGGGCTGGTACCAGCAACAGCTGACCTTACCCGTGTACAAAAGGATTCGTAAAAATTTGCGGTCAATGCCGCGATGAAAAGTAAATTTACAGCATGAAGCAGATCTTATCGATGATCGCTATGACGATCTTTCTCTCCCCCGGGTTGCAGGTACATGCACAAGCCAGAAAAGTAGACAGCCTGCTTACCGTGGGGAAGGTTGGCTATCACGTGTATTGCAAGAATAAAAACGTTGATCAGAACGAACTACGTGTAAAACCGGTTGGGTTTGAAAACACCGCCCGGGAAATGATTTTTGCCATAAAGGGAAGGGTAGTTTCAGCAATCATCGACGACCTCAACAACGATGGATTTCCCGACCTGGTGTTAATTATCAATACAGATTCCAGCGGATCCTATGGCACTGTTTACGCGTTTGCCTCGGACCACAACAAAGCCATCCTGCCCATCCCCATGCCGGACCTGATGCTCGATGGGAAACTAAACGTGGGTTATAAAGGACACGACGAATTTTCGATGATGGAAGGTACGATCATGCGCAAATTCCCGGTGTACAAACCCGGCGATGACAAAGACAAACCTACCGGCGGGAGGCGCGCCATCCAATATGCCGTAACCGGCACTGCTGATACCGGGTTTAAGATGAAGGTGATGCAGTCGTATGATCTGAAATAAAACCGCTTTCTTTAATCTACTTCCGTATTTTCTATTCTGAAGGAGAAATGTCTTTGTAGCAGGTAGCTGATAATAATGACCACTACAGTGGAAATTACCTGCGCAACAATGGCGTTCACATAAAGGTATTCCACAAGTATTTTAAGCAAAACATAATTCAGGAAAAGATTGGTGACAAACACAAAAAAATATCGGAACAACTGTATCCTTCCCCGAAGGTTTGAATCCACAAACACCACGTACTTCATCAACAAAAAACCGATCGGGAAATTAAATATGAAGGCGGTGATCAGCGCGGCAATATGCGGTTTAAATGCATAGATGCCAAAGTTGAAATCGTGTTCCTGGAACACAAATTTGTAGCTCAGGGTGTAAATCAGGAAACCGAGCAGGGTATTGGCACCACCACAGGCGGCATACCGGAAGGTCTGCAAAGGAATGATTCTCGCAAAGGGTGGATAAAAGAAGTCGATAAAAGAGATGATGAATTTCTTCGGCATATTCCCCGGGTGGATATGCCGGCGAAGATAGGATAAACTGCCCTTCCAAGTCCTAACACAAAGATAACAAATGATGAACAGCCCCTTCTCTATGTGTGTGGGCCATTGCCGCGCCGGCAACCCGTTCCCGGAGCGTCCGGCTCATCCGAAAAAATGTAAGACCGATCTTTCCAATGCAGGCCTACATGCACTACTTTTGCAGCCAATTAGCAAAAATGGACATTGTACAGCAAATAAGAGTGGCGGCCCTGGCGGTTCTTGTTGAAAACTACCAGCTGAACATCATCGACGCGGATATCCTGGTGAACGAAACCAAACCGGAATTTGAGGGTGATTATACGCTGGTATTGTTCTCTTTTGTAAAAAGCCTGAAAAAATCACCGGAGTCCCTGGGAAATGAAATAGGACAGCGCCTGCTGGCCGTCTATCCCAATTTAATATCAGCTTTTAATGTCATTAAAGGCTTTTTAAATCTCACCGTCACTGATCAAGTCTGGACCGGATTCCTGCAGGAACAATACGCGAACCAGGGTTTTGGCACCCGTGAAAAAACGGGTCAGCGGGTAATGGTCGAATATTCTTCGCCAAACACCAACAAACCACTCCACCTCGGGCACCTGCGAAATAATTTTCTTGGCTGGAGCGTGGCTGCCATATACCAGGCCAACGGATATGATGTCGTAAAGACCTGCATCGCCAACGATCGTGGCATTCATATCTGTAAAAGCATGATCGCATGGCAACTTTTTGCCCAGGGCGCCACACCGGAGAGTACGGGGATCAAGGGCGACCATTTTGTAGGAGATTATTATGTACGTTTCGGAGTGGAGCATAAGAAACAGGCGGAGGAACTGATGCAAAAAGGCCTGAGCAGGGAGGATGCAGAGCGGGACGCCCCCATCATGAAAGCGGCGCAGCAAATGCTGGTGGACTGGGAAGCGGGAAAGCCTGATGTCATCGCTTTGTGGAAGACCATGAACAGCTGGGTGTACAGCGGCTTTGACCAAACCTATAAAAGAATTGGCACCGACTTCGATAAAATTTATTACGAAAGCGATACCTACCTGTTAGGAAAGGACCTCGTGGAATACGGCCTGCAAAAAGGCGTTTTTTTCAAAAAAGAAGATGGTAGTGTGTGGATTGACCTTACCGCTGAAGGGCTTGATGAGAAAATTGTACAGCGGAAGGATGGAACGGCCGTATATATTACACAGGACATAGGCCTGGTGGTAAAAAAATATGAGGAATTCCATTGCGACCTGAGCCTATACGTGGTGGCCGATGAACAGAACTATCATTTTAAAGTCCTCAGGTTGATCAGCCAGAAACTGGAACTCCCGTCCGCGGACGGCATTCACCACCTGAGCTATGGATTGGTGGAACTACCGGATGGCCGGATTAAAACAAGGGAAGGCAGGGCGGTTGACGCAGACGACCTGGTGGATGAAATGGTGAGTATTGCCGAGCAACATACCCGTGAACTCGGGAAGGTAAAAGATTTCACGGATGCAGAATTGCAACAGTTATACGATACCATCGGCCTGGGGGCCCTGAAATTTTACCTCCTTCGTGTGGACACTAAAAAGAAAATGTTATTTAACCCCGACGAGTCCATCGACTTTCATGGATTTACCGGCCCATTTGTGCAATACACTTACGCACGGATCAGGTCCATTCTGCGCAAGGAGGAAGAAACGTCTTCCCTTCCTGCACTCTTAAACCAGGACATACCCTCAACAATGAGTTTGTTGCCGCTCGAAAAATCGGTGATTCTTCAGTTGGAAAAATATCCGACGGTCATTGAGCAGGCTTGCAGGGAAATGAATCCTTCCCTCCTGGCCAACTATGCATTTCAATTGGCCAAACAATACAATTCGTTTTATTCCGAACATTCTGTGGGCAGGGCTGAAACCCCCGATAAAAAACACCTGCGGGTGAAGATGTCTATCCTCACCGCAATCGTGTTGCATTCGGCGATGGCATTGATGGGAATAAAAGTTCCGGAAAGGATGTGATGAGGCGATGCGCAACGCGTCAGACGCCTCGCGGATATTACATCTCCATTTTCTTTTCTGTCTTGAGATTTCTGAGCGAAGGGTCCAGCTCGATGGCTTTGTCGCAGAGTTGACGACCTTTGGCGGTATCTCCTTTTTTCTGGTAAGACATGCCGATCATGTACAGGGCCTTGTAGTTTTCCTTGTCGAAGTAAAGGATCTTGTCCCAGTAGTCGATCGCCGAATCATATTTCTTGATCTTGTAGTAGGTATTTGCAATACTATAGAGCAGGTCAATATCGCCCGGTTTTTTTTGCAATACCAGCAGCATCAGTTCAAGTCCCTTCTCCGGCTGGCCGGCGGCAATATAGGAGTCAGACAGGTTCTCGTAAAAGTCATTGTCTTTTTTATATCCCTTTAACGCCGCCAACTCATAGTATTTGATGGCTGTTTTATCATCATAAATGGTAGCACAGGTCAGTGCACACTCATACATCCACTGGGCACGGGTGGAGTCCAGCGCAATGGCCTTCCTGAAAAACGGAATGGCTGCCTTATAGTTGTTCATATCCACAAAACCCCGGGCTACCATATAAGGAATTTCGGCGTTCAGGGAATCTTCCTGGCCGGCCGCCTGCAGGTATTTAAAAGCCTGGCCATAATCCTCCGCTTCGTAGTAACTCTTGCCCAAGATAAAGTTCCAGTTGCTGCCGGCATGGAGTTGCTGGGCCTGGCGGGCATACTGGGCAGCGGGCAGCCACTGCCTGGTCCAGAAATAAAGCATGGCCAGGTTGGTAACAGCAGTAGTATCATCCTTTTGCGAGGCCACCACTTTCAGGAATGCATCCCTGGCATTATCGTATTTTCTAAGTTCGACGGCAACAAGGCCCAATTGCCTGGCCGCATCCACATTATCAGGCTGGTAATGCAGGGATTTTTGAAGATCGTTATAAGCTGGCATGTAGAGGCGTTTGCCCTTTTCTTCGAATCCCTTGTTGTAGAAAAAAGAGGCGCTATCGACCGACTGAGCCATGGCCAGCCCGATCATACAGCAGCATGTCATAAATAGGAAAGCACGTTTCATATCCACCTCGATTTAGGTACGGAGTAGTTGTCATTTAAGTATCACTGCTCCTAACGGTGGTAGATGGACATTTATTTCGTAGAGTTTTTCCTTTTTGTTAACGAGCTGAACCTGGGGTTCAGGGTTGAATACGTCGCCACTGCCCCAGTACTTTTTGTCGTCGCTGTTGAATATCTCCTTCCATACGGATTTACCATTAGTAAATACCTTCCAGTTCCTTCTTACCACAGGGGTCATGTTCAGTATTACCAGGATGTCCTCCTCCGGGTTTTGCCCTTTGCGTTTGTAGACGATGACCGACTCGGAGCGATGATTCAGATCCACCCATTCAAACCCGTAGATATTGAACTGATTTTCGTAGAGTGCCGGTTCATTTTTTAACAAATGGTTAAGGTCGGCAACACAATCTTTCAACAGCTTGTGCGCATCGTACTGCAGGAGGTCCCACTGCAGTTCACTTTTGTAATTCCATTCATTGGTGGCCCCGAATTCATCACCCATAAACAACAGCTTCCCCCCCGGGTGGGTAAACATGTAGCTGTACAAAAGGCGGAGATTGGCGAACTTCTGCCACTCATCGCCGGGCATTTTATAGATCATGGGGGATTTCCCATGGACCACTTCATCGTGGCTTAACGGCAACATGAAATTTTCATCATAGTAATACATCATGCTGAAGGAGAACTTATCCTGGTGGTGCTGGCGATGGATGGGATCAAGTTTAAAATAGTCCAGGGTATCATGCATCCAGCCCATCATCCATTTCATTCCAAAGCCAAGTCCCCCGGCATAGGTAGGTCGGCTGATGCCAGGCCAGTCGGTGGCCTCCTCGGCAATGGTTTGCGTATCGGGAAAATCGCGGAAAATGGTTTCATTGAGGTCCTTGATAAAGGCAATGGCTTCCAGGTTCCCGTCTCCCCCATGTTCGTTGGGTTCCCATTGGCCGTGTTTCCGGGAATAATTCAGCTTGAGCATGGAACTGACTGCATCCACGCGTATCCCATCAATGTGAAACTTATCCATCCAAAAACGCGCGCTGCTGATCAGGAAGGACTTGACCTCCCCCCTCCTATAGTTGAAAATATAGCTGTTCCAATCCGGGTGAAATCCCTTGCGCATGTCCGCATATTCATAGGTGTTAGCTCCATCGAACATGTAGAGGCCATGTGCATCATAGGGGAAATGAGAGGGCACCCAATCGAGGACCACACCGATGCCTGCCCGGTGAAACGCCTCCACCAGCGCCATAAAGCCTTGCGGGTCGCCGTATCGTGAAGTGGGTGCAAAATAGCCGGTTCCCTGATAGCCCCAGCTCCCGTCAAACGGATGTTCCATCACAGGCATCAGCTCCACGTGGGTAAATCCCATGTCACGGACATAGGGCACGAGTGTTTCCCGCATCTGGTCATAGCTGTTGTAAGATTCTTCGTCATTTTTATCGGGCCGCATCCAACTCGCCAAATGCACTTCATACACGCTCCAGGGCGCTTCGAGGCCATTGTGTTTTTTCCGTGTCTGCATCCACTCCTCGTCACCCCAGGTATAGCCCAACTCCCAGGTAATGGAGGCGGTTTGCGGACGTCTTTCCCAAAAATTCGCATAGGGGTCACCTTTATCCAACTTCCTGCCCTGGAATCCATGAATGTGGTACTTGTATACTTCTCCTTTGGACAGGTGGGGAATAAACCCCTCCCAAATTCCGGATTTCTCCAGGCGTACCATGAGCGGATGAGACGTTGTATTCCAGTCATTGAAATTTCCGATCACGGACACATAGGTTGCGTTGGGCGCCCACACGGCGAAGTAGTAGCCCCTGGTTCCCAAAACTACAGCCTCATGGGCACCAAAAAGATCGTATAAGCGATAATGTGTGCCCTGCTGGAAATTCCGGATGTCGTCTTCCGAAAACAGGGAATAATTCCAAACAGCTTTTTTGGAATCAACAAAGTGGATGTCTTCGTAGCGCTTGTTCCCTGATTTTTCCACGTGATTGTTTTTTTGGTTTCAAAATTTTTACCGACGACCTTTCCCAAACGGGAATGGGTCTCCTTCCGGCCCGTTTTCTTTTTCTTCCCCCTTTATCGGAGGGGCTTTACCATCGATCGTCAAGAGAGAAATGGCCTTTGTGTAAAATTAAGCATAGTCAGGGACTATTGGTCGACGGGAAGATGGCCGATGATCTGTGGGAGATGACAGTGGACAGATGGCAGTTGACATACCCCGGTTGAGTATGGCAGACAACACGCAGCCCGCATCTCGTATCCCACATCTCGTCGCAACGCTCAGCTCCTGACTATTGACGATTGACTTCAGGCTCTTCTCCCGTCCCGCCCAATCCAGCTGGGCGGAGTAGGCGAGTACCCCGAATCTCGTGTCCCTACCCACTCCCGACTATTGACTCCGGACTCAGGACTACCGGCTCATCTCCAGTATCCACATCGTTGACGCCGGAATTCCGGGTTTGTCGGCTGTGGAATAAGTTGCCTGGTTAAGGATATTGACCGCGCGCTTAAAACCAGTTGTTCTTTCCGTATATTTTCCAAAGTCGACAGATTGGGTCGTATCACTGGTATTCATCACGCACATGATCGTTTGTTTGTTGTCATAGCGGAAATAAACATACAACCCCTCATGCGGGACATACTGCATCATGCGACCCGTTTTGAGGGCCGTAGAGGATTTTCTGAAGTTGGCCAGGCGTTTTACGAGTTCCTGTACGGACAGTTCTCCAGCAGCCAGTCCCTGACCGGTAAAGGCATTTTTTGCATCGCCCGGCCATCCGCCCGGGAAATCAAGCCGCACCCACCCATCCGGGTTGGATATCCCCTTCATCAGGACTTCGGTGCCATAATACATTTCCGGGATCCCCCGCCAGGTGAGCAGCCATTCAATACCCATCCTGTCTTTGGCCGTATCTTCTTTGGCCTGTGAAAAAAAGCGGCTCATATCATGATTGTCGAGGAAGATGACATTGTTCATCGGGTCCTTGTACAGGAAATCATTGCTGGCCGTTTGGTATAATTGTTCGACGCCATACGGCGGGTTCAGCACTGCCGGCTGTACGCCATAAAAGAGCGACTGGAAATCACATACCCCAATGAGATTGCTTTTAAAGGGAGTGTTGATGTTGTTTCGGGCAAAGTAGGCTTCATTGGCAGTCCCATGTACCCAGGCCTCCCCGAACATGGTGATGTTCGGATACTCATTCAGCAGGGCCTGGTTGCAACGATTCATGAACGGAAGATCAACATAGATGTAAGTGTCGATCCGCCACCCATCGACCCCAAACTCCTCTACGCACCAGATGGCATGCTGTATGAGAAAATTGGCGAGGTAGGGATTGTTTTGGTTCAGGTCAGGCATTTGCTGGGTAAACCATCCGTCTGTCATCTGTTTGCGATCGCTCGGGGCCGCGTAGGGATCAAACTGGGTCTGGTCCTTGTAATTGGGGTGTGTAAAGCTGGGCCACTGGTGAAACCAATCCCTGGAAGGCGGGTCCTGGAACAGGAAATGGTAGAGACCTACGTGGTTGTATACGGCGTCCTGTATCAGTTTCATGCCGCAGTGATGCAGCTCATCGCTTAGCTTTTTATACAAAGCGGCACCCCCTAAGCGCGGTTCGATGCTGTAGTGATCAGTGAAAGCATACCCATGTTCGGTACGATCCGGCATATCATTCTCCAGTACAGGCGTCATCCACAGCGTGGTAACACCCAGTTGCCGGAGGTAATCGAGGTGATTGATGATCCCCTGGAAATCGCCGCCATGACGCAAAAAAATAGAGTCACGGTTCAGCGACTGATCGCGCAGGCCGGGAACGCGGTCGTTGGAGGGGTCGCCGTTGCTGAACCGGTCCGGCATCAGCAGGTATATAAAATCGGAGGACCGCACTCCCTGCGCATATAGGGTACCGTTACCTTTTCTCCTGGTCAGCAGGTCATAATCAATAACCTCCTTCCCGCCCGGGCGCCGGATTTCGATCTTCATGGTTCCGGGCTTTGCATTGGCATCGAGTGCAAGGTCAAGAAACAGGTAGTTGGGACTCTCCTCCCTGTGCACCTGTACCAGCCGGACACCGGGATAGGACAGGTTCACCCCGCTGTAGTCGGCAATACCCGGTTGACGGATCATCAACTGCAGCTTCGGGTTTTTCATACCTACCCACCAGTGTGTGGGGTATACATGGGCTTCGGACTGTGCAAGAACACCGGGAAAAAAACCCGCAGACAATACCAACAACAACAGGATTCGTATCATGATTAGCTAGTTATTTCCTGAGTCATTTCAAGCATGGCCACTTCGTCCTCGTTTATCTTTTCATTTCTGTTTTCTGACACAACCAGGTAACAGATGATGGCAGAAAGAACCATCATCCCGCCGCCAAGCTGAACCGCCAGCATGCGATCGTTGTTGAGCAGATGTTGCATGATCCACCCAAAGAAAAGTGACGCGATGATTTCGGGCAACACGATAAAGAAATTGAAAATGCCCATGTACACACCTATCTTATCCTCCGGCAAGGCCCCGGCCAGCATGGCATAAGGCATCGACAGGATGCTTGACCAGGCGATGCCCACGCCGGTCATGCAGATATACAGCTCGTAGGGCTGTTTTACAAAGCCTACGGATATCAGGCCAATGGCGCCGCAAAGCAGGCAAACGCTATGGGTAAGTTTTCTCCCCAGTTTTTTCGCAACGGTAGGCAGCAACAACGCAAAAAGAAAGGATACAATACTGTAGAACGTGAGGGTCAGGCCACCGAACTCGATCCCGTGTATATACAACGGATCGCTGGTATTGGTGGCATGAAAAACATTGCGGGCCACGGCTGTATTATAGTAGAACCACATCAGGAAAAGACCCGGCCATGTAAAGAATTGCACAAGGGCAAGCTGTTTCATTTTCCGGGGCATGTTAAAGATGGCATGATTGATTTCGCGGATACCGGCGCCAAAACCCTTGTTACTTTCTTTTACTTTTTCCTTGAAACCAACGTCCAGGGGGGGATATTCCTTAGTAGTCAGAATCGTATACATCACCGCAGCCAGAAAAATAGACCCACCCGTGTAAAATGCGAGCCTTACCGAATGTGGAATGGAACCACCCTCCGACAGGTTGGAAACGTGAAATATGTGCGACATGATCCAGGGCAGGGCGGATGCGATGCTTCCGCCAATGCCAATCAGGAAACTCTGCATGGCGAACCCCCTGGTACGCTGACTGTCGGGTAGTTTGTCGGCCACAAAGGCGCGAAAGGGTTCCATCGCTATATTACCGGAGGTATCCAGCAACCACAATAGTCCTGCTGCCATCCACAATGAACTGCTGTTGGGCATCAAAAACAAACAAAGCGTGCTCAGCACGGCCCCGATAAAAAAATAGGGTCTTCGTCTTCCCCACCAGGGATGCCAGGTACGATCGCTCAGGTAACCGATGACCGGCTGCACGATCAAACCCGTTAGCGGAGCAGCCAGGAACAGCAGGGGAATCTGGTCTGGGGATGCCTTGAGATACTCGTAAATAGGCCCCATGTTCGCGCGCTGCAGGTCCCAACCAAACTGGATTCCAAAGAATCCGAAACTCATATTGAAAATATTCCAGAACGAGAGGCGGGGTTTCACGGGAGGCGCCGGAGAAGCCGGTATTGCAACATCGGTTAGAGCCATAACAATCACCCTTGCCTGCCCTGGGCCGACAAGGTCTTTTTATTTGAGGTGAAGAAAAGAACATTACAGCCATAGTGGAACGCCATGCAGCATCCTGCAAAAGTGCCCGGTAACGGCTAAATCACAAACCCATTGGGAAGTACGGCGCCCTTCTTTACCACCACGATGCCGTCCTTGACCGTGTACAGCGCGTGATCGGTATTTTCCAGATGGGGTCCTCCGTTGATACGCACATCGTCGCCGATGCGGCAGTTTTTGTCCACGATGGCGTTCCGGATATAGCAACGGTTACCAATACCCGCTGTAGGAAGTCCGTGTGCATGGGCCTGATCAATTTCCTGGATCGTTTCATAAAAGTCGATCCCCATGATGTAACTGCTCACGATGGTAGTTCCGTTCCCGATCCGCGTGCGGATACCGATGACGCTGTTTTCGACCCTGGAGGCATTGATGATACATCCTTCAGCGATGATGGTCTTTTCCAGTGTAGTACCGCTGATCTTGGCAGGCGGAAGCATGCGCGCACGGGTATAGATGGCGCGGCTGTTGTCGAAGAGGTTAAAATCGGGAATATCCTGCGTGAGGCCCAGGTTGGCTTCAAAAAAGGAATAGATATTTCCGATATCAGTCCAATAACCATCGTACTGGTAGCTTACCACCTTGTATTTGCTGATGGATTGGGGGATGATTTCTTTTCCAAAATCAGTGGCCTCCACGTATTCATTCTGCAACAGATCGGCCAGCAGTTGCCGGTTGAAAATATAAATACCCATGGACGCCAGGTAGTTTCTCCCCATCCGCTGCATCTCCGGACCGGTATCGCTCACCCAATCCGACAACACATCTTTTTTTGGTTTCTCAATAAAGCTCGCAATAAATCCATCCTTGTCGTTTTTCATGATCCCGAATTCAGGCGCTTCACGATCGCCAACTGGTATGGTAGCAATCGAGATATCGGCCTTTTTGGCGATATGGTTGTTCATCATCTCCATAAAATCCATCTGGTACAACTGGTCGCCGGAGAGGATCAGCACATAATCGCTTTCAAAGGGCCCGAGATGGCGAAGACATTGCCTGACCGCATCCGCAGTACCCTGGTACCAGGTGGGGTTATCGGGTGTCTGCTCTGCTGCAAGGATATCCACAAACGCGGAGCTGAATGCGCTGAAATGATAGGTGTTTTTGATGTGGCGGTTCAGCGAGGCCGAATTGAACTGCGTCAAAACAAACATGCGGCTGATGCCGGAGTTGAGACAGTTGGAAATGGGTATGTCCACCAGACGATATTTCCCGGCGATCGGCACGGCCGGTTTGGAACGGCTAGCCGTCAGTGGATACAATCTTGTCCCGGCGCCTCCTCCCAAAATCACTGCTAATACTTTATTTGACATATGCAATCGGTTTTGAAAAATTACAAGTTTGAAAAATGTCATTTGCCCCGCTCCGTTAGCCAGGGCACCGTTTTCAGAGGGACTGGTACAGGTCCAGGTATTGCTGTACGCTTCGTTCCCAGCTGAAATCAAGATTCATCATTCGTTCCCGGATCTCCGCCATTTTTTTACTGTGCTGGTAAAGTTCTACGGCCCTCCACACGCTTTGGGTGATATCCCCCACTGCGGCGTTGTTAAACCGGATGCCGTATCCACCCTCGTCACCGTAGTCGACCACCGTATCCCTCAGTCCACCGGTGTTCCGCACCATCGGCACCGTGCCATAACGCATAGCGTACATCTGGTTCAGCCCGCAGGGTTCCACCCGGGATGGCATCAGTATAAAATCGGCGCCCGCATACATCAGGTGACTCAGACTTTCATTGTACCCGATATAAAGACTGTAGTCGGCCTGGCTTATCTCCCGTAGACCTCCCAACTGTCCTTCTACTTCCGGGAAGCCGCTGCCCAATACCAGGAAATTCATTTTCCTGCCAATATAGTAAAAAGAATCTCCAATGGTTTGCGCCAGCAGGTCGGCTCCCTTCTCTCCCACCAGTCTTCCGATAAAGACGATCAGCGGTTTCGAAAAATCGAGGTCAAACTGATCGCAAAGTTTGCGCTTGCTTTTTTCCTTGCCTTCCTGCACCGTTTCTATCGTATAATGGTCGGCGATATAGTGATCGATGGCCGGGTCCCACACATGTGTGTCAATCCCGTTCAAAATTCCCACACATTTTCCTTTTTCATATTCAAACAGCGCCTCCAGTCCGTTTGCGGTGTGGCGCAGTTCATCCAGATAGCTCCAACTCACGGTGGTAACCTTCCACGCACATTTGACGGCACTGGCCAGGGGATTGATGGCATTGCCCCATTCCAGCATACCCGATTTCCAATTATCCCAGGCAGGGATATAATGACTTTTGTCCCACCCCATCCAACCCTGGTACTGTCCGTTGTGGATCGTGAACACCGTGCGGATGTTCTGCAAATGAATGAAACGATAACAATATTTCAGCATGAAGGGAATCAGGCCAGCGTGATGGTCGTGCAGATGGATAATATCCGGCAGGTGTTTCCAGGCTCCGATCCAGTCGAGCACGGCAATCTGGAAGGCCGTGAAACGCTCCACATCATCGCCATAACCGTATACATTTTCCCTGTCGAGGAGCCCGAAAATATCCACGAGATAAAGATCAAAGCCGAGTTCATTGGTTCTTTCCTTGATAACGGTGTAGGTAAACCACCAGCTTCCCAGGTTCGTATATCCCTTGTGAACTACATCCCAATCATGATTCATCAGGAATTTGGTACGGTACATCGGCATCACCACCTTGGCAATATGCCCCGAAAGTGTCTGGTATTTCGGCAGGGCTCCTACCACGTCGCCCAATCCACCCGCCTTGGCAACGGGATAACATTCAGCTGAAACATGTATGATCTCCATGGAATACCAAAAATTCAATTTAATTTATTCCGGGCTGACTCGAAGATATGCTGAAAACCAATTACCGCCCGTGGTTACTTGTTTTCTTATCAGGTTCGCGCTGCGAAAACCGTTGCTGTTGATGAATAGTCATTCAATTTAGTAAGGTTTTTGATTAATTAACAGTAACTGATGAAAAAATTTTTAGCCTCACAAAATCTTGTTACTTTCAACACTCAATAACTAAACCAACGATTGCTCATGAACCAACCAAAACAACCCACCAATACCGGCGCCCTTGCAACCCTGGTTATTGTTTTCTTTTTTTGGGGATTTATTGCCGCTTCCAACAGCATTTTCATTCCCTTTTGCAGAACCCACTTTCATCTCAACCAATTTCAGTCACAACTTATCGGTTCTGCATTTTACGGCGCATATTTTGCAGGTTCATTGGCACTTTACCTGATATCCAGTATTCTCGGCTACGACATCCTCAACAAGATCGGTTATAAGAGGGGCATCATCTATGGACTGTTCATCTCTGTAGTTGGGGCGCTTGCCATCATTCCCTCAGCCAACGCCAATTCTTTTACATTCATCCTGGTTTCCTTTTTTGTTGTAGCATTGGGATTCTCTCTTCAGCAAACCGCTGCACAACCCTTCGCCATCGCGCTGGGTGATCCGTCCACCGGTTCTCACCGGCTCAACCTGGCAGGGGGTGTAAATTCCCTGGGAACGACGCTGGGTCCGATCATTGTCAGCTTTTTCCTTTTCGGAACGGCCAACAGTGCCCATGTCAATGTAACGGTGACCAATATCAATAACCTGTACATG
>DATJYH010000439.1:0-2258 GCA_035499675.1 Puia sp. | reverse complement strand
AAAATACGCTCCGAACAGCCCCTTTGAATACAGTTTCGTAGACAGTGAGTTTGAAAGCAAATTCGGTGACGAAGAACGTGTAAGCAAATTGGCCGGCGTGTTTGCAGGACTGGCCATATTCATCAGTTGCTTGGGCTTATTTGGCATGGCATCTTTTAGTGCAGCGCAACGTACGCGGGAAATTGGTGTTCGCAAAGTATTGGGCGCAACAGTGCCGGACCTTTGGGGATTGCTGACAAGAGAATTCGTGATACTAGTGGGCATCTCATTTTTGATCGCATCGCCCATCGCCTGGGATTTCATGCATAGCTGGCTACAGGATTATCCATACAGAACGGAATTGTCGTGGTGGGTATTTGCACTGGCAGGTGCGGGGGCCTTGTTCATTACATTGGTTACCGTGAGTTTTCAGGCCATCAGGGCAGCGTTGGTAAATCCTGTTCATAGTCTCAGGACAGAATAAATGAAACTGCCCCGATCCACTGCGTGAATGCGTTGAGGGAACAACAAAGGCCGTCTTTCGTGAGATGGCTTTTTTTATGGAAACCTCCCCGCGTGCACGCCCCGAATTTTTTAGAAAAAAAATGGGCCTGTTGGAAAATCCCTTAGCTTTGTGGAGTGATTAGTCAATCGACTACGGCCGACAAACAGAAAGACATCCTCGCGGCGGCATTGCGGTTGTTCGTGGAGTTTGGATTTCATGGCGCGCCCACCAGCCGGATTGCGGCAGAGGCGGGGGTGGCCAACGGGACCCTGTTTCACTACTACAAGACAAAGGAAGAACTGATGATCGCCCTCTACCATGATATCAAAGAAGATATGTCGGGCTGGCTGGCTTCCAACGTGAATGAAAAGGATCCCATTGAAAAAAGATTCCGGGAGAGTTTTGTTCAGTCGCTGCAATGGGCGCTGCAACACCGCGACAAGTTTTATTACATACAGCAGTTTCATTTTTCACCCCACCTGTCCAAGGTTTCACCACAGGTGATCCGGGAGCAAACAAAGTTTCATGTGCAATTGATTGAGGAGGGGAAGGCGGCAAAACTGCTGAAGCCGCTGCCGGCTGACCTGGTCTTTACCCTTGTGAGCAGTCATGTATTCGGTTTGTACCAATACCTGGTGGATGCCGGTTTTTCCGCAGCCAGGCAAAAAAAAGTCATCAGCGATTCTTTTGAAATGTTGTGGGATATGCTGACAAAATGATAGTATGAACATGGAACTCAATCATCCGATACGGGTCATCATCACCGGCGCCACGGGGATGGTAGGCGAAGGTGTTTTGCACGAATGCCTGCTCGATCCGAAAGTGGCAGCCGTGCTGGTCATCGGCCGAAAGTCCTGCGCGGTCACGCATCCAAAACTCCGGGAGTTACTGGTAGCCGATTTTTCGGAACTGCCTTCCACATCACCGGAACTTTCCGGCTATGATGCATGTTTTTTCTGCGCCGGCGTTACCTCGGTTGGGAAAAAAGAGGATGCGTATTACCGGTTGACCTATATCCTGACGCTCCGTTTTGCGGAAACGCTTTCCGGTATTAACCCGGGCATGATTTTCTGCTACGTGTCCGGCGCAGGGACGGACAGTTCCGAAAAGGGTCGCAGCATGTGGGCCAGGGTCAAGGGCAAGACGGAAAATGACCTGATGAAATTGCCTTTTCGGGCCGTCTACAATTTCCGACCTGGCTACATGCATCCTACAAAAGGATTGCGCTACACCAACCCCTATTACAAATACATTGCCTGGTTGTACCCAGTCCTGCGCCGGATTGTTCCGAACGGTGTCAGCACCCTGGCCGACCTGGGCCGGGCGATGATCCGCGTTGCCGGCTCGGGGTATAAAAAACCAATCATCGAAGTAAAGGACATCAAAATCCTGGCGGCGGGCACCTGAAAATTTTTTACCGGGATTTAGCGTGACCAATCAATCTAAAATCGAAACTATTTACCATCATGAAAAAGCAAACCATCCTGATAACAGGGGCTTCCAGTGGCATCGGCAAGGCAGCGGCCCTGTTGTTGCAGAGAAAAGGCCATACCGTATTTGCCGCCGCCCGGCAGGTAGACAAAATGAAGGAACTGAAGGAAACCGGGGTACAGATACTGTCCATGGACGTTACCAGGGAAGATTCGATGAAGACTGCTGTACAGTCCATCTTTAATCAGGCAGGCACCATCGACGTGCTGGTCAACAATGCGGGATATGGTTCTTACGGGGCATTGGAAGATGTTCCGCTGTCGGAAGCCAGATACCAATTTGA
>DATJYH010000438.1:0-6449 GCA_035499675.1 Puia sp. | reverse complement strand
GTTTCGATGCGAAAAAAACTTCCTTCCGGGAAGGGCGTAATCGACAGCAGGTAACTGAATCCGAAGCCTACCAGCAACCCGAGTACACCGCCCAACACGCCGATGATGAGAGACTGAAACAAAAAAATGGCCGTGATGTCCTTGCCCTGGAAACCCGTGGCTTTCAGGATGGCGATGTCTTTCATTTTATTGATGATGTTCATGTTCATGATATTGTAGATCCCAAAACCTGCCACCAGCAATAAGGTGAAAGACACTACCGCGGTGAGGATATCCCTGATCTTTTCTCCTGCCAGGATCGATTGATTCGCTGCCTGCCAGTCCTCCACGTACAGACCGGGCAATTGTTTCCGTATCCCATCCGCAAAGGGTTTTGCCTGGTTCATGTCCGTTAGTTTGATATTGAGATCCGTAACATACGCGGGATCCCGTTGTAATATCTTCCGCACGGTAGCCAGGGTAGCATAACTTTTGGTATCATCCAGGGTAGTGATGCCATAGGAAAAGATCCCCACCACCTTCAAAATAAGATTGTATCCCTCGGGCGTAGTGATGCTCACCCGGTCGCCAACCTTTACACTCACCTTGTCAGCCAGTCCGCGCCCCATGATGATCGCATCGTTTCCTTTGAGCAGATCATCCAGGCTTCCCTCATCCATTTTTTTGCCCAATCCAAAAAGCCTGTCCTGTTTCTTCACATCGATACCGGAAATCTCTCCCTGTATCTGCACGGGACCATTGTTGAAAAACACCTGGGAAGTGACCTGGGGCGCCACGCCGGCCACCTGGGGAATATGCTCCAGTTCGGACTCGATGAACTGAGCATTTTTTATTTTTGGCAGGTCGTCCTTGGGCCGCTGGTGATATACTACAAACCATCCGTTCGCTGTGTCGGCGAGCGCTGCCTGGTGAATAATCGTGCCCTTTTTTACTTCCACAGGATTGTAAATATGTACATCCGGCGTGTTATCCATCGCCAGGTCCTCGAGGAACTGGTTTACCCCGGTCATAAAACTGATCATGATCAAAAACATGGAAATACCGAACATCACACCCAGCATCGCTACAAGGCTCTGCTTTTTCTTGGTAACCAGATGTGTTATCGCAATGTCCAGTGCAAGTCTCCAATTCATGGCTGAATGATTGTAACTGATGAGTCAAGTCCACTCAATACCTGTACAAATTCTTTGTCTTCCGCACCCTTCCGGATCTTCACGATGGCAATATGATCACCCTGCCTGACCATCACGCTATCGCCTTTTAGCAGGGCTTTTTTGGGGATGACCAGGGCCCTGGCCTTTTCCTGCAACACAATGTTCGCTTCGATATTTAGTCCGTACAATGATATGGGTATGGGCTCTTCAAAAATGGCATCCACGCGGAAGGACTGCTCCTGTTTATTCAACAGCGGATATATCTTTTCAATCCTGGCACGAAATATTTTGTCCGGGTAAGCATCCATCGTTATTAATACCAGTTGCCCCTTTTGTATTTTGCCCAGGTCATCCTCATCCACCAGCAGCCGGGCAATGATCCTGCCACTGCCGATCAGCGCAATGGGCTGGCTGGACCCAACGAGGTCACCGTTTTGTTTGTACAGTTCATAGAGAATGCCATCTGTGTAACTTTTCAATAACCCGTTGCCCCTGGCCGTCCGCGCGATCTCCAGCTCATTGGATGCCTGCTGCAATTGCAGGGCGGCCGACAGCCTTTGTTGTTTTAACTGCTCCCTCAAACTTTGCACATCGTGTTGTGAGGTTTCGTACTGCAGTTTATATTTTTCATAGGTGGCGGATGAAATGGCACCTTGCTGGTAAATGCGCTGGTAACGCTGGTATTGCAAACTGTCGTTTTGCAGCCTGTTCTCCGAGGAAGCCAGGCGCGTCTCCAGGTCCTGGATGGACGGTGCATTGGGCGCTGTTACCGGGATGGTTTTTTTCAATACGCCGGCAGCGGCGGATACCTGTGTTTGCTGGTTTTCGTTGCTAACGGAGAACAACAACTGCCCTTTCCTGACGCTGTCGCCTTCTTTTACCAGGGAAGAAACAAGGAACCCCTCTACGTTGGATACTACCTTGTATTCATTTTCGGGCACCAGGGTGCCCGATGCGTATACGGCGGCGGTCAGCATCCGTAGCATGGGCGCAGTTTCCTTTTTCCGGGTGTGGCATCCTGTTATGAAAATGAGGGTCGCGGCCAATCCTATCGTGAAATGTTTCATGATGCTCATTTTAGCGTCAATAAAAGTCTGGATACAATTCCATCACTGATATTCTGCAAATAGTCCATCCTCGATTTGATGTATTCCTGGAAAATATTGTTAAACTCTTCAAACTCCATCACGCCTTCCCGCATGTTCAACCGTGCAATGCGGAGGTTGTCGGATGTCAGTTCCAATTTTTGTTTCAGCACGGGCTGTTTCTTCAGGGCGGCCTGGTAGTTGTTGCGCCATTCAGATTGTTGACGGGTCAGGTCGTCGATGGTCTGTTGCTGCGAAAGTTTTGCCAGTTCCAGCTGCATCTCGCTTTTTTGCCGGCTGGCCTTGTAGTAATTGCCCTGGAAAATCGGGAAGTCAAGCCGCAGGCCAACATCGCTGAAATCATAGGTGATATGCTGCGAAATCGTCTTGTCAATTTGTGTTTGGTAAGTATATTTCCCGTCGAATGAGATGGCAGGCAGTCCTGCTTTTTTTGACTCTTTCACCTGTTCGTCGGCAACAGCAATACCCGCTTCCGCGGCCTTCCATCCCGGCCGACCAGACAGTGCTGTTTCCTCCGGGAGCTGCATCCATGATCCGGATTCAACAGAATCCAGGAGTTCCATACTGGTATGACCGTCCAGGTGCAGCTGTTGCCGCAATGCAATGATGGCCTGAATATAGTTTTTTTCGTAGTCAATGCCAGCTGTGCGGATGTCAAGCTGCAGATTTTTACTGCGGTTATAATCGGCCGGGTCCAGTACATTGTTTTTTTTCCGTTCCTCAAGTATACGGAGGAGTTCATCACTGATCTGTTCGTTCTCGTGATTGAGGTCCAGCATGGCTTTGGCGAGGAGCGCCTGGTAATAGGACTGTGTGAGCTGGATATGCAGGGTTTCCTGGTTGGTTTTGTTGTTCCAGTCCGTTTGTACAGACATCAACTTATATCGCTTCAGTGTTTCCCATTTACCAAGGTTGATAACGGGCATGGTTACTTCTGCACCAGCAGAAAAACTCCAGGGCAGACCCAGTTGTACTTTCTGGAACTTATCCGGCGCACTTCCGCCGGTTACGGCTTCGGGTACTACCAGGACGGGAATTAGCGGGTAATAGTCCGCTGTTCCGAAAATATTCACCTTCGGGAGGAGGGCGCTCCGCGAGATGGTTTCATCCTTTTTGCTGATCTGGTACTGAAGGAAAGACTGTTTGCCGACGATCCCATACTTGTCGGCAAAGTCCAGTAGTTCGCCGAGATTATGAAAGCTCAACTGAGCATGCGACCTGAATGCCGCCAGTGTCAGCAATAGCATGATCAACAATCGATTCATACATTCCGTTTAGCTCTGCAAAAAGACAAAAGCAAGTCCAAACGGTCAAAGGAATAACAGCGAGGCGGAAAAGGACGACATCGAAGCGGAATCGACGGTCCACCCGTTCAATGATCGCCGCATTCCCCCACAGAAAATGTCGTGTTTACACCGCGCATATACCGGTTTCTAAACCTAAGTTTGTCCAACGAACCCGGCGCCTGCATCCTACACATGATTTCTCCGGGACCCTCGTTACATGAGTCGCCCGCTCCACACCATTGAATTTGTCACCTAAATAAAACCATATGCAAAAAATCACACCTTTCCTCTGGTTCAACGACAACGCCGAAGAGGCCATGAACTTCTACCTGTCCATTTTTAAAAACTCGAAGGCCGGAACGATCCAGCGGTATGGCGACGCAGGACCCGGTCCCAGGGGATCCGTCATGTCCGCAACCTTTGAGCTGAACGGACAACAATTCTTTGCGCTGAATGGTGGCCCGCTCTTTCACTTCACTCCTGCCGTATCTTTTTTCATCCATTGCGAAACGCAGGAAGAGATCGACGAGTTGTGGGAGAAACTTTCCGCAGGTGGGGAAAAATCCAGGTGCGGCTGGCTGACAGACAAATTCGGTCTCTCCTGGCAGGTGGTGCCAGGCATCCTCAATACCATGCTGGGGGATAAGGACCCGGTCAAGGCAAAGAACGTAATGGAAGCGATGATGAAAATGGATAAACTGGACATTGCCGCACTCAAGCGGGCGTATGAGCAAAAATAACCGGAGAATGGCCGGATTACCTCCGGCCATTTCATTCGTATTTGGAAAAAAAATTGTTAAATAGCGAGTATTTTCAATGAGTTGCAGTTTCCTGTTATAGTTTTCGGTTGTCATGAAATCCTGCAACCCAAACATGGCTGCACCGAAACTTTCGCAAAAAAAAATACTGACATTTTTTTTCATGCTGGCAGTTTATTCATTGCATGCACAGGTAAACATTAAGGGTACGGTTTTCGACAAATCACAACGTTATCCGTTGCGGGGGGTGAGTGTTATGAGTACATCCGGGGTGGGTACGGCCACCGACTCACTCGGGCGTTACAGCATCCATGTGCCTGCCGGGGACTCCATCGTGTTTTCCTACCTGGGAAAATCTACCGGCAAGTACGCGGTGTCGGACATTGTTTATGCCGACGAATTTGACATGAGCCTGGAAGTAGCGACCGATTCGCTGCCATCCGTATTCGTATGGCCGAGAGACTATGCATTCGACTCACTCATGAACCGGCGTGAATACCAGCGGATATTTGATTTTAACGGTGGCGGCTACCTGGACAATTTGAAGGCCAACAAATCCGGCAGGGGTATGGGATTGGGATTTGACCTGGATATTATGTTGCATCCGCAGGCCGCCCGGAGGGAGGAGGCATTTCAAAAAAGGCTGGTAGAAGAGGAGGAGGACAATTATGTGGATCATCGTTTTTCAAGGGCGCTGGTAAAAAGGATCACGCACCTGGAAACGCCCGCGCTGGATACTTTTATGCGCTGGTACCGGCCCAGTTATGATTTCATGAAAACCTTCCAAACCGATTGGGACTATTATCAATACATCGAAAAATCCTCAAAAATGTTCATGGACGCGTGGAAAGAAGATCATCCGGAAGATAGTATTGAAACACAAAAACCCTGATGAATGAGTGAATGTGCGAATGTGCTGATGTGCAAATGCTGGTAGGTAAATGTGTTTACTTTTTTCAGTTTTTTAAGCTGGTTAGATCACAATTTGTTCCCATAGCATTCTACATACTATACGAACCTGCCGGTTTTGAGAATTTGCAAATTCGCCCATCTGCACATTCGCACATTTGTTTCGTATCTTGGCTTCCTAAACGCTCCTTCATGGACAGACGCGACTTTCTCAAAACCGGCTCCTTAACCAGCATTTCGCTCGCCACCCTGACCCTGGCTTCCTGCGAAACAAATACCGATCACAAAAAAAATCCTGTTATCGCTTCCAACGAGGCGGCCGATCCACGCAGCTTCCCGCTAAATGAGGTTACAATTGACCAATTGCAGCAAAAAATGCAGCGCGGAGAGTTAACATCCCGCTCCATCACAGAGGCCTACCTGCAGCGGATTGAACAGGTTGATAAAAAAGGACCTGCACTTCATGCCATTATCGAACTCAACCCTGATGCACTTGCCATGGCCGACAACCTTGACCAGGAAAGAAAGGGTGGTAAACTGAGGGGGCCGCTTCATGGTATACCCGTACTGGTGAAGGATAATATAAATACCGGCGACAGCATGATGACAACGGCCGGTTCATTGGCTTTGGAAGGAAACAAAGCCGCGCAGGACGCCTTCATCATCAAAAAACTGAGAGAAGCAGGCGCCGTAATACTCGGAAAAACCAACCTCAGTGAATGGGCCAATTTCAGATCCACCCGTTCTACAAGCGGATGGAGCAGCCGCGGAGGACAAACAAAATGCCCTTATTATCTGGATAGAAATCCTTCGGGCTCCAGCTCAGGTTCAGGCGCCGCCGTGGCGGCAAATCTTTGCGCCGTGGCCATCGGCACAGAAACAGACGGTTCGGTGGTTTCTCCCGCATCTGTCAACGGCCTGGTAGGTATCAAGCCAACAGTAGGATTAGCAAGTCGCAGTGGGATCATTCCGATCTCTTTTACACAGGACACGGCCGGTCCAATGGCGAGAACAGTCAGGGACGCCGCCATTTTGCTGGGAGCACTGACCGGTGTGGATGAACAGGATCCCGCAACGGCAAAAAGCGCAGGCTATTCATTCACTGACTATACAAAATTCCTGCTGACCGATGGACTAAAGGGAAAAAGAATTGGTGTTGAAAAATCATTCCTCAAAGGTCATGAAGGCGTGGTAGCACTTTACCAGCAATCGATCGCCTTACTCAAACAACAGGGA
>DATJYH010000437.1:0-2881 GCA_035499675.1 Puia sp. | reverse complement strand
CAGCCAACCTGATCGGGATATTGAGCGGAGCAGATATTGACAAGGGAAATGTTAAAGAAATTTTCAATACGCCCTTTTCGCAATATGTAAGGTTGGAGCTCGACTTCCGGCATTACCTGAATTTCGGCAAAAACACGGTGTTGGCAAGCAGGGTCACTGGTGGTATCGGGTATGCCTACGGGAACAGCAGTACCATGCCCTTCATCAAGGAATTTTTTGCGGGCGGTGCCAACGACATCAGGGCATACCGGTCCCGGACCCTGGGGCCTGGTTCCTACTATGCGGGTAACAGCCGGGATGAATTTGTGCCGGACCAGCCGGGTGATATCAAAATGGAGGCGAACACCGAGTTACGGTTCAAATTATTCTCAGTCGTTCGCTGGGCATTTTTTGTAGATGCCGGAAATGTATGGACCATCCGGGCTGACAGCAGCCGGCCGGGTTCCACCTTCACCAGGGATTTTCCCGAACAAATTGCCATAGGGGTCGGGACCGGTCTTCGCATCGACGCAAGTATACTTATCTTGCGGCTCGATCTGGGCATTCCCGTTCGGGAGCCTTACCGTCCGCCCGGTTCGCGGTGGATATTCGATAGTGGGAATTCAGTGGTAAATTTTGCCATTGGTTATCCGTTCTGATGTTTTTTTCACCTGCCTGTATAGAAGATAGCAGGTACAAAATATATTGTAAGATGCCCATACTGGTAATCGTTCGTCATGGACAGTCGCAGTGGAACCTCGAAAACAGGTTTACCGGGGAAGTGGATGTACCGTTGACCGCGGAAGGGAGGGCGGAGGCCCTGGAAGCCGGGAAAAAACTACAAGGGTTCAGTTTTTCAAAAGCATTTACCTCGGCCCTGCTGCGTGCCCAGGAAACCCTGGAAATCATCCTGGCCGAGATTGGGCAGGTATCCATTCCCGTTATAAAGGACAAAGCGCTTAATGAAAGAAATTATGGGCAGCTCCAGGGTCTCAACAAGGCAGAAACGGCAGCTCAGTACGGGGACGCACAGGTGGAAACCTGGCGAAGAAGTTATGATGTGCAACCACCGGGCGGTGAAAGCCTGAAGGATACGGCCCGCCGCGTGCTGCCTTACTATGAACAACACATCCGCCCGCTGCTTGCGGCCGGGGAAGATATTCTCGTGGTGGCGCATGGCAACAGCCTCCGCGCCCTGATGATGAAGTTGGAAAATATCAGCGTGGGTACCATACCGACCGTCAACATCCCGACAGGCCAGCCACGTGTATACACCATGGACAAAAACCTGGCCATCCTGCAGGTGCGCTATCTCTAGTGCGGGATAAATCTTCAAACAAACTGAATCAATACGTTATTGACCTGGTGCTGTTCTACGGGACCGTCCCAAACTGTTTTAACTTTTTATTACACCTGCTTCTTCATGCATCCGGCAAGACTGGTACGAATTTTTTATAGTACGGGTATTAGCACTTCACTATTAAAATCAGTTTTATGAGAAGCTTGTTATACCTCATCGCCGTTGTATTGATCATCGGCTGGCTGGTCGGTTTTTTTGTATACAGTGCTGCCGGGCTGATCCACATCCTGCTGATACTTGCCTTGATTTCCCTGATCCTGGGCGTTATGCGCCGTGCATGATACGGATTGCACATCCCTGTGCACAGATGGAAATTATTTTTCCATCCCCGGTTTTTGCATGACAGGAAAAGGTCATTACAGTGTATGTTTGCAAACTGTACACATCAATTTCTTGCCATGCCAGAAAATGCATCGGGGTATGTCAGGTGGGGCGTGGTGGTGCTGCTGTTTGCGGCCACCACCATCAATTACCTGGACCGCCAGGTCATCGGCCTGTTAAAACCTTTTATTGAAAAAGATTTCAACTGGACTGAAACAGATTACAGCCATATCGTCATCGCCTTTTCTGCGGCCTATGCCCTGGGACTTCTTTGTTTTGGGAGATTGGTTGATCTGGTGGGGACGCGGATCGGTTATGTTATTTCAATAACAGTGTGGAGCCTGGCGGCGATGGCACATGCGCTGGTTTCCTCCACGCTGGGTTTTGGATCGGTCCGGGCGTTGCTTGGTTTCGGTGAATCGGGAAATTTTCCGACTGCCATCCGCGCAGTGACCGAATGGTTTCCAAAAAAAGAACGCGCCCTGGCCACGGGCATCTTTAACGCAGGCGCAAATATTGGCGCGGTGGTGGCACCGGCCATCATTCCCTGGATCGCCGTCAACTATGGCTGGAAGGAGGCTTTCGTATGGACGGGGGCCATTGGTTTTATCTGGCTGATTTTCTGGCTGGTTTTTTACCAGGTGCCCGCCAAAAAGAAGAACCTCTCGAAGGAGGAGTTTACATATATCCATAGCGACGACGGGGGAACCATTCTTCCGCAGCAAAAAGTGACCTGGCGAAAATTGTTTGTTGTCAGGCAAACCTGGGCCTTTGTATTTGGAAAGCTCCTGACCGATCCCGTTTGGTGGTTCTTTCTTTTCTGGCTGCCTTCTTATTTTTCCACCACCTATCACCTCGATCTGAAAAATATCGGCCTGCCGCTGATCGTCGTATATACGGCAACCAGTATCGGTAGCGTGGGCGGCGGATGGCTTTCTTCCTGGTTGATAAAAAAGGGCTGGCCGGTAGCAAGGGCCCGTAAAACATCCATGTTCATTTTTGCCATCTGCGTATTGCCGGTGGTATTGATCCAATATATGCACAATATGTGGGTGATCGTGGCCGTGATCAGCCTGGCCGCTGCCTGTCACCAGGCCTGGTCGGCGAATATCTATACCGTGGCTTCGGACATGTTCCCCAAAAACGCCATTAGTTCCGTGATCGGCATCGGGGGTATGGCGGGTTCCGTGGGCGGGATATTGTTTCCCTTCCTGGTGGGGG
>DATJYH010000436.1:0-2955 GCA_035499675.1 Puia sp. | reverse complement strand
TTGCTGCTTGCCGGGAGATCCAGTTTCTGGTCCAGCGCATACACCATAAAATGATAGTGATGCGTCCCGCTGGGTGGGCAGGGTCCGATATACCCCGCATGATTGGCGCCATTCATGGCCTGCACGCCGCCATTGAATTTTGCCGGGATATCCGCTTTAGGGTCAATATTAAAGGCAACCCAATGCGTAAATCCGCCCTGCAGCGGCGCGTCCGGGTCGTGCAAAATGATCGCGAGGCATTTTGTATTGCCGGGCATTCCCCCGATGTGCAACGCCGGGCTGCTGTTTTCACCTTCGCAGGTGAACTTTGAAGGTATCATGCCATTGGCACTGAAATCGGGACTGGAAACGGTTAGTGCTGGACTGTACAGCATGGCTATGGTTATTAAAAGTTGGTAAAGCATGACTGACATTTACCGGCATACCTGCAAATTATGTACCCGGTTGCAGAAAATCCGATGGATCACCGAATCAAATTTACCCGGAATACATCAATTTTTTTACCGGATGGGCAAAAACGCTATTTTCAGCACGCATTTTAAAAATGGGATCCGGCTGTCATGTTTCTTAAGACAAATACCCCACCGGAAAACGCAAGCGCAGTATGCAACATACAAGATCAGCCAAAGATTTTTACGCCGGTATCGGACTGGCCCTGATAACCACCCTGATCTGGTCAGGAAATTACGTCATTGCAAGAGGCATATATAAGCAGCTGCCCCCTGTAAGCCTTGCCTTTTATCGCTGGGCCACTGCATCCATTTGCATCGCGGCTTTCGCATGGAGAAAATTCAGAGAGGAAAAAATGATCATTTTCCAAAACAAGCGATATATTTTCTGGACGGCGTTGACGGGCGTGACCATCTTCAATACGTTTATTTACCTGGCGGGACATTATACCTCGGCCATCAACCTGGCCCTGATCGGCACCACGTCGGCGCCTGTATTCGCTACCATACTCGCTGCCATCTTTTTGCATGAACGAGTCGGGATTGCCCGCATTTCGGGCATGATCATATGTATTGCCGGTATTTTGTATTTATTATCCCATGGCGATTTTGAACAGCTGGCCCATTTCCGATTCGGCAAGGGGGACCTGCTGATCCTGATCAGCGCCTTCACGTTCGCGATCTACAACACGCTGGTCAAAAAAAAGCCCGCTGCTATTTCCTCCCTGGCTTTTTTATTTACCATTTTCACATTGGGTACATGCATGCTCCTGCCATTTTATGGCTATGAGCTCATCCATACCCCGCCTGTCCATTGGAGCCAGGGTATGCTGCTCATCATTCTTTATCTCGGGATCGGAAATTCGGTGATTGCATTTTTCTGCTGGAACGCATCGATCAGCAGGCTGGGTGCATCAGGCACTGCCTTGTTCGGAAACCTGATCCCGGTATTCAGCACCATAGAAGCGATACTTTTTTTGGGGGAAGAATTTTCCAGCCTGCATTTGATCAGTGGTGTACTGGTAGTTGCGGGCGTGGTAATTGCCAATCTCAAAAGATAGCTGCTGAACCTGTTAAAACAACATCAGCCCGCTTTGAAAGCGGGCTGATGAAAATATGAGATCTCTTGACCAGTAAGCGGTCAGGCTGCGTCGTTGGCTATAATTTTTGGATGGCCGTGATCAATTTATCCGCATCCGGCTGCTGGAAATCCGTAGTGGCTCCCGCGGAACAATTCAGAATATAATACACGCCTTCCCGTTTAACATCCACCCTTTTGATGGAATAGTCTTTGAATTTGGCAATGTCGCCATTTGATCCTGTCCTCAATGCAGTCAGGCCTTTTTGAAAATACCTCACCTGTTCCAGGTTGGGAAACCGCAGGGAGGTCATCACCACATCATTCGTATATCCCTGGTCGCGGAATTCAAGCACATAGGCAGTGTCAGATTCCTTGATGATCCTTTGCAGGTTTAACGGCCAGGTGCCGGAACGGACTTCCACCAGGCTGGTCGTTGAGGTGTTTACAATGGTAAATTGTGCTTTGGCAATAAATGGAAAAAGTAAGGCGATTAAAATGAGTTTTTTCATACCAGAGTTGTTTTTCAGTGTATCGGAATATTTGTTACAGACGGTTGAGATGTTAATACCTGCTTTGACCAGCTATAACGATCGAAAGCAAATTGTATTATATATCACCGCGACGACCTGTTATAAAATCCAGGATCGCATGACCAAATAAGACAAAAATCATTCCGGAAAGGCGTTCCGGGAACAACAAAAAAGACTTTTTACATAACCTTTGCGGGTCATAATCCCTTGATTGTGCTGATCATAATATCCGCCTCGGTTTGCCTGAAATCGGTCATTCCCCACTGATATCGCAGGATATACCAGACCCCGTCATATTTCTTATCGGCGCGTTTGATGGAGTATTCCTTGAACTTCGCAATGTCTCCGTTGTTGGCCGTTTTTAACGTACTGAGTGCCTTTTCAAAATATCGCAATTGATGGATGTCGGTAAACGGCAGGGTGTCCATAACAACTTCATTGACCACCGATTCATCCCTGAATTGAAGAGAAAACGTTGTATCAAACCTTTCGATCGATCGTTCGAGCAATATCGGCCAGGCCCCGGTTCGAACCTCAACAAGGGTTGTGGAAGAAGAAATGGGAGGACGTCCTGACCATCTGGCAAAGGGGATGAATACAGCGCAAAGAATCCATTTTTTCATACGATGATTGGTTTCACAAAATACGGCATAAACCTGAAAAAGCAACCCGGTTTGAAGCTGCCCAGGCGATCAGGGACCCGGTCTCACAACAATTTATTGAAAACAATCCCCTTATAAACAAACAACATTTATCCGGGACAATTAAAACGATTTTTTTGATTTTCTGGTATGGAAAATTTAAACAGAAACTAAGGGACGGAATCAATGATAGGCCCGTTATTCACCATGGCAGGTCAGCTAAAATGGATTTCACAATCGAGGTTGGTTACACC
>DATJYH010000435.1:0-2415 GCA_035499675.1 Puia sp. | reverse complement strand
GATACCACTGGAATACATGGCATGGCATTAACCTGGACGCGGGGATTTTCATGTCCTATATCGGGTTGTTTTCTTACAACAACTTTGAAAACTGGGGATACCAGCCGTCTTACACATCCGACAACACGCCCTGGTTTTTTAACGGGCTGCGGCTGCAAACCTTTCCTACCGACAAATTGAAAGTGGAATTGTGGCTGATCAATGGCTGGCAGAGCTATGGCATGTTCAACCGAACCCCAGGCGCAGGCTTCTCCATTTACTACCGGCCCAAAGAAACGGTGGATTATGTCATGAACTTCTATTGGGGTAAGGACGACGAAGGCGCACCAGGCAGGTACCGTCTTCACAGCGACAACAGTTATGAGCTGAGGTATTTTAACCGGCCTCACGGGCGCTTCATTACCAAGGCCGCCTTTTCCATTACCGGTGATTTCGGATTTGAAAATGGTGACGGCGTCAGTCCCTTTGGCAAGACTGATGAGAAAAGCGGCGCCAAGCTGCCGGCACAGAATTTCATCAGCGGCATGATTTATAACCGGTTCTGGTTCGGGGAACATTTTGCCTGGAATTTTGGAGGAGGATATATGCACAACCCCGGACAGTACCTCGTGCTGGCTCCTACCGGTTATGCAGATACGCTTTTTCAGCAGCAGACCGGGCCTGGCTCCACTTTCAATGCCTGGGATTGCTCCACCACGTTTGACTATATGCCCAACCAAAACCTGACTTTTAAGCTGGAATATGTACACCGGTCCATCGTGGACATTGGTGCTGCACCGGGAACAACACCCCTTACCGGTTATTTCGCCGGACACGGAGGAGTCACCGGGCCTACCGGGTTCACGAATACCGGGGGTTATACCTATACGTCCAGCGGTGCCTCCATCGCGCCACCCTTGTCGAGCCTGGGAGGTTGGATGCCCGATATGGTAAAATCAGAGTCAAGGATCATCCTGGCGCTCCTGGTAAGATTCTGATCATGAAAAAGCAAACAAATATGATTCATTTGAAAAAGCAGTGTTATGGTAACAGATATGTCCGCAATCGCGATCGACGCTGCCGTGAGGAAGCTCATCAGCGAAAAACTAGGGTACAATGAGTCGGTGCTGGGGGATCATGTTTCTTTCAAAGACGATCTCGCAACCGATTCACTGGACCTGTATGAGCTGATCATGGAACTTGAAAAGGCTTATGGGATTCAAATCCCGGATGAAGAAGCAGAAAAACTGACCACGGTCGGCGCTGTGATCCGGTACATCAGGAACAAAAAATAACGGCGCCGGGTATCCATCCGTTGAAATGGGAAAGATGCCCGGCCCATGGTTGGCTAGTTTTATCAATCATAAATTTTTACGTATGAAAACAATCAAATCACTATTATGTGTAGCCGCTTTATATTGCACGGCCGCACAAGCCCCCGCACAAAAAACCAACCTGCAAACGGGTGGCCTCTACGCATCCCTGAATGATTTCGAACAACAGAAATTAACCTATCCCATCGACTGCAATTCGGGCAGCGACAAGTTAAAGGTCAACGACCTGTTTGGTTCTGCTACGGGATATGTAATCCACCAGGGAGAGAAAAAATCATTTAGCAAATCCGCTGTATACGGATACAGGACATGCAGCAATAAGAACTACAGGTTTTACCGAAATGAAGCGTTTCAGATCCTGGGTTCGGCCGGCTTTTACCTGTATTACCAGTACAAATCCGTAGAACAAACCAAGGGAAAGGGTCTGGTCAAAACAGACCTGTACTATTTCAGCGTCCGGGGGAGCGACGACCTCCATCCGCTCAGCATCGAAAACCTGAAAAATGCTTTTGCAGACAACGCCGCCTTTTGCGATGCGATTGACAACAACTTCGGTCGCGACAGCGAGCTGCTGAAATATGACAGTCCCCGGAAAATGTATAAGCTGCAATACCTCTACCAACAGACCCTAAAACAGCCCTGATATGCAGTCCGGAAATGTGCTGATTGTGGATGATGAAGCCAAACTGCGCAGTCTTTTGAAGAGAGTGATCGCTTTGGAAGGCTACGCAGTATTTGAAGCGGGTGACCTGAGGACTGCCACACGGATCATTGACCGGGAAGACATTGAAGTAGTAGTTTGCGATGTAAAATTGCCCGACGGAAACGGGCTTGAATTCATCAAACAGCTGAAAACAAAAACACCGTTTTCGGAAATCATCCTGCTCACTGCATACGGGAATATTTCCGATAGTGTACAGGCAATGAAAAACGGCGCTTTTGATTACATAACCAAGGGGGATGACAATGAGAAACTGGTGCCCATCCTGGGTCACGCCATCGAAAAATCGCGCCTGCAAAAACGCGTCCAGCAACTGGAGCAACAGGTGATTCACGCTTTCAGTTTCGACAATATCATCGGCGAATCACCGGCATTTTTGAA
>DATJYH010000434.1:0-5517 GCA_035499675.1 Puia sp. | reverse complement strand
CAAAGTCAATGACCTGTTCTCCCCTGGGTGTGCGAAAAACGCGGACCGGTTGAAAAGTTTCATGTGCGGTGATGGGCTCGTTATACGCCGCCAGCAGGTTGCTCATGGAAAAAGACGCCGTCCTTACGACACTCCACCCTGCATCATCATAGCCCGGCAGGGTCCAGCCTTTCTTTTCCTGTCTCGCATCGATCCTTTCCCCATAATAAATCTCAGCACTGCGGATAGCGCCCGTGGCTGACTTCCAGCTTTCGTCCGAAACAACGGTTTCAGTACTGCCATCGGAATAACTTATATCCAGCTGAAAAAGCAGGGCCAGGTCCTTCCCGTAAAAATCTTTTTTGTTGGCAAAACCAATATAGCCCCTGTACCAGCCATTACCCAATGTAACGGCAATGGCATTCTTCCCTTCATGCAGGGAGCCGGTTACATCATACACCTGGTAGGCCAGGCGATGCTGGTAGCTCGTCCAGCCGGGAGTCAGGTAATTCTTCCCCACTCGAGCGCCGTTCAATGCCGCTTCATACAATCCATGGGCGGTGATATAGGCCGTGGCCGACCTTATTTTTTTCCGGATTTCAAACTCTTTTCTGAACAGGGGTGAAGGTCTTTGCACCGTATCTTCCACCCCGCCTGCCCCGATCCATTTCGCCTTCCAGTCCGAAGGGGACAGCATGGCAGTTTGCCAGTACGCCGGATCACTCCAGGGCGACTGCATGCCATGATTGTCCCAAACCCTTACCTGCCAGTAATAACGGACACCGGGTTGCAGGGCCGGGCCCGTATAGGTCACATTCACAGAGGAGTCATCGTTTCTTTTACCGGAACTCCAAAACAAATGTTTTCCCCCGGACAGGTCTTTCGCATCAATACCCACCCTGATTTCATATGCCACCTGTCTTGTATTCCTCGTTGCCGACATGATTTGCCAGCCGAATCTTGGCTGCCGGATATCTATGCCGATAGGGTTGCTGAGATGTTCACAAAGCAATTCACTGACCTGTAATTGTGCCAGGACAGACAGCGTGGTCAATTGAAGCAGAACATACATCCTAATAATTTTTTTCATGGCAATTCATTAACGATGATCAGATGAATCCGAAATGCTGAAACGGAGAAGCATGAAGCCATCCGGTCGGCACCGCTTTATCCACGGACAATTTACCTGTTTTTGCGTGAAAACGGAGATGCCCGGACGCAGAAATTACCGCTCCCGGTCTTCCGGTCATTATAACTATATTTGACGCACAAAAACCATCATAGATGTTGAAAGTAGCCGTTTTCGGCACAGGGCACCTGGGCAAGTTTCACCTCAACAACTGGAAAGAAATCAAGTCAGCAGAACTGGTGGGGTTCTACGATCCCAGCGACGCCATCGCCCGGGATGTGGAGCAGAAATACGGGTTAAAAAGGTACAGGAATATCGATGAGTTGATAGACAAATGCGATGTGGCAGACATCATTGCACCCACCAATCACCATTTTGAATTGTGTGAAAAAGCCATACGTAAGGGTAAGCACGTATTTGTGGAAAAGCCGCTGGCCCATACCATGCAGGAAGCCCGGGAATTGGTAAAGCTGGTCCGCGAATCCAATGTCAAACTGCAGGTAGGACATGTGGAACGATTTAACCCTGCCTACCTGGCAATACCCGCCACTCAGCTAAACCCCTTGTTCATCGAGGTCCACCGGCTTGCACAGTTCAATCCAAGAGGTACGGAGGTCAGTGTGATCCTGGACCTGATGATACATGATATTGACATCATCCTCAGCCTGGTCAGGAGTGAGGTCAAGAATATTTCGGCAAGCGGGGTCGCGGTCATGACGGAAACCCCGGATATCGCAAGCGTGCGTATTGAATTTGACAACGGCTGTGTGGCCAACCTGACCTCGAGCCGCATTTCCATGAAAAAGATGAGGAAGATGCGCCTGTTCCAGAAAGACGCTTACATCGGCATGGATTTTCTCAATAAAAAAACCGAGATCATCCGGCTGAAGACGCCGGCAGATCATGATGATGTCTTTGCCTTTGATATCGATACGGTGAGCGGAAAGCGAACCATCGCGGTCATCAACCCCCAGATCCCCGAAGTGAACGCCATCAGGATGGAGCTGGAAAAATTCTGCGAAGCCATACAAAACAATCAAACCCCCATCGTATCGGAAGTGGACGGCTACCGGGCCATGGACATCGCCCACCAGATTTTGCAAAAAATAAAACACAACGCTATCCATACCTGACCGATTTGCATGCGCAATTCCAGGAAAATCCATATCATATCGTATGTTTTCAGCGACTATCTCGCAGGAATCATAGCCTGGATCATTCTCTATTTCACCCGGCGCTGGTTGCTGTCAGAGCCCATTGTTACAGATCACCAGCTCATCCTCAACAATCGTTTTTGGATGGGGCTGATCCTGATACCGCCTGCCTGGTTGTTCTTTTATACGCTCGTCGGTTCTTATAAACATCTCTACAGAAAATCAAGGCTCAACGAACTAACAGTCACGGCTATCTGCAGCCTGATCGGCTGCACCGTTTTGTTTTTTTCGATCGTGATCAATGACCCGCAACACGACTACCGGTATTATTACAAGGCCTTCTTCAGCTTTCTGGCCGCACAGTTTTTCTTTACGGCACTGGGTAGATGGATCCTCCTGGACATTACAAAACAACAGATCGCCAGGGGGCGGGTAGTCTTTAATTGTGTGCTGGTAGGAAACAATGGCATGGCTGCCAGAGTTTACCGGGAAAGCAAAAAGGGACTGGAGGCCATCGGCTACCATTATTCCGGGTATATTGCCAGCGGTCGGAATGGCAACGGGCATTTCACGGATCAGCTGCCCCGGCTGGGTGGGCTGAACGACCTGGAAGAAATTATCAGGAAGAAACAAATAGGACTGGCAGTGATCGCTACAGAAAAGTCGGAGAAAGACCAGGCCGAAAAGATCATCGAGCGTTTGAGCGGGCAGGACATAGAAATAAAGATCGTTCCGGACATCCTCGACATATTATCAGGCTCGGTCAAAACAAGCAATGTATTTGGCGCAGTGCTTTCAGACATACATACCGGCCTGATCCCCGAATGGCAGGAGAATTTCAAAAGACTGCTGGATGTGCTGATGGCGGCCGTCGGACTCGTCTTTTTCTCGCCGCTCCTGTTGTTTGCAGCCCTTCGCATCCGGTTCGATTCGCCCGGGCCTGTGATCTATGTGCAGGAGCGGACAGGCTATAAAGGCAAACCATTCAGGATTTATAAGTTGCGGTCCATGTACAGGGACGCTGAAAAGAACGGACCGGCCCTGTCTTCGGTTAATGATGACCGTATTACTCCCTGGGGCCGGGTGATGAGAAAATGGCGGATTGATGAACTGCCGCAGCTTTGGAACATTTTGAAGGGAGAAATGAGCCTGGTGGGGCCCCGCCCGGAACGACCATACTATATCGACCAGATCATGGTCCAGGCCCCCTATTTCCGCTACCTGCTAAAAGTAAAACCCGGCCTGACTTCCTGGGGCATGGTACAATTTGGTTACGCGGAAAACGTTGAACAAATGATCGAACGCATGAAGTACGACCTCCTCTATATCGAAAATATTTCGCTGGCTCTCGACCTGAAGATCATGGTCCATACGCTGCGGACCATTTTCACTGGAAAGGGCCAGTAACCGCTCCGGGCCGGAATCATGCGCCCTCATCCATTCCGAATGGCTATTTTTGATAACATGCAAGGGATGAAAAAAATCCTGTTCCTGGCAGTCTGCCTCCCCTGGCTTTCCCTGCACGCGCAACTTCCCTGGCAACAGGAGGTGAACTATGTGCTGGATGCATCCCTGGATGACACGGACAATAGTCTCCGGGGATTCGCAAGGATTGAGTATGTCAACCACTCGCCCGATACCCTGCGGTATATCTGGTTTCATCTCTGGCCCAACGCCCTTAAAACGGATCGTACAGCCTTCAGCGACCAGCTGCTGGAAAATGGAAGAATGGATTTTTATTTTTCCAACAGGGACCAGCGGGGTTATATCAATCGCCTTGATTTCAGGGTGGATGGCCGGGCGGCCGAAACGGAAGACCACCCCGAGTTCATCGATGTGGAAAAACTGTTCCTGCCTGAACCACTTCCACCTGGCGGCAGGGTCAACATCAGCACCTCTTTCTATGAAAAAATCCCATCGTTTTTTTCAGGCGGCGGGCACCTGGACCAATCCTACTACCTGTGGCAATGGTATCCCAAACCGGCGGTGTACGATCAGCTGGGATGGCACCCCATGACCTACCTGGACCAGGGTGGAGGCGGCGCTTATGGCGACTATGGCCGTTTTGAAGTAAGGATCACCCTGCCCGCCAACTACGTGGTGGCTGCCACGGGCGATCTTCAAAACGAAGAAGAAAAAAAATGGCTGTTGGAAAACAGGGTGCCCGCTGCGGAAACTGTGCAACCGCATTACCCAACAAAGCCGGGGGGACGCCATGTGGGAGATACAGGCCACCACCAGGCCCAACAACATGCCCGGCAGCAAAAACCTGTTGGCATCCCGTCTGCATCAACTACCAAAACACTGCTGTACAGCAGAGATCACGTTCAGGATTTTGCCTGGATCGCCGATAAAAATTTTCTGGTCACGCTTGACAGCCTCCGGTTGCCTTCGGGCGAAGCCGTTGAGATTTGGAACTTTTTCAAAACAATCAATAAGACGGAACAGGCGGCCCTGTTGCAAACTGCCAAAGAAGCGATCAGGCAGTATACCACCCTAACCGGTATTTGTCCCTATCATAGCCTGGGGATCGTGGAGACGGATTTTCTACCGGCGACCGACAAACCCTACCCCCTGCTGGCATTGCTCCAGGCCTCCGCCAGCAACGACGACCTCGCCCGGCAAACCGTAGAACAAATAGGATCGTCCTGGCTGTTCCAGTCCATCGGCCCAAACCTGCGGCACGATCCCTGGATGTCTGCGGGTCTCCAGGACTATTTCCGGCAGCGTATTTTCAAGAAAATACTACCGGTGCCGGATATGCGCAATGACAGCGTGATGGGCGGCTGGTTCAATCGAAAATTACCCGCTGATCCCCCGCTGCTCGCACTCGAGGTACAGATCAGGGAAAAGGCAGACCAGCCTGTTTCCACTTCGGCCGCCGAACTGAGCAAAACCAACTATAACGTGGTACGCTGCACGAAAACAGGGCGCTGGCTGCAGAACCTGGAAAAAAGATGGGGAGCGAGCCTGTTCGACACCTGTATGCAGGCCTATTTCCGGAACTGGCAGTTCAGGCATCCCGGCCCGGGTGATTTCAGGGCCGTACTGGAAAAAACCAGCGGATTACAATTGGGTGACGCATTCGCGCTGCTCGATAAAAAAGGTCCATTGCCGGCTGACAGCATCAAAAGACCACTCCGGCCGGCCTTTTTATTTTCCATGCGCAACAGCGATAAAGTGGATTATATCAACTTTGGCCCCGCCATTGGGTACAATGTGTATGATCGGTGGATGTTCGGCGCACTCATCCAT
>DATJYH010000433.1:0-3169 GCA_035499675.1 Puia sp. | reverse complement strand
CTTGAATTTTGCCTTCCGTATCTGCGAACCCCTGCCTGACTGAACTATAAGGACGGGCTCCTGCACCGTGGTGACTGTTTCCAGCCGGTTACCCTCACCTTCCTTGATAAAAAAGAATTTGCTGTGCAGGGTTGTGGTTTCTATCTTGAATCTCTTGATATTGTATTGCTGTTTGTCCTGCTCCAGGTATACCGCCGTAATAATTTTCTCCGGATTAAATTTTTCAATCAATAATATCTTTTCAGCCGCGAAGCGTTGGGTCAGTTCCTGATCTGTGATTTCATAGTTGCCATCGCCGTAAATGACCAGGATCTTGTCATCCGCCCCAAAATTGCCAAGGTATTGTCCTTTTTCCTCCGTGTTCAGCCGGCCAAATGTATCATCGAACCAAAGTTTGATGCCGCTGAGCGTGGCCTTGCCGGCTTCCTTGAATTTCACCGTCCGGATAGGATATTTCGTTACCTGGTTTCCCATGCTGCTGCGGTTCTTGATCTCCAGGGTTTCAAAATAAAAATCAAATTCCTTGTTGCGGGCCGTTGAAGCCGGACTCAGGATGACTCTTACCACTTCTGCTTCCCCGTTGGGGTTGGCGGAGAAATAATGTACTTTACTTTTTTCCCCACCCCTGGTCAGGTCGTATTCCTTGTCGCGTGTTACCCCGGTTACATTAAATCTTTTTGCGTAGCTCACACCAGTTTTGCCATCTGCATAAATCATGTTGTAGGTGGTACGCTCGTCGTTTTTCCGGAAAACAGCCACATGCAGGATGTCTTTGCCGATAAAGGTTTTATCGGCCACTTTCACCACCTTCATCGTGCCTGATTTGGTAAATGCGATGATATCATCCAGGTCGGAACAGTCCGTCACAAATTCATCCTTTTTTAATCCTGTACCAATAAATCCATCGGCCCGGTTCACGTAGAGTTTTGCGTTGGCGATGGCTACCTGTTTTGCCTGGATGGCCTCAAAAAGCTTGATCTCCGTTTTTCTTTCCCGGCCCTTCCCGTATTTCTTCAGCAACTCTTCGTAGTAGTTCACGGCAAAATCCACCAGGTTGTTGAGATGCTGTTTCACCTGCTTAATCTCGGCCTCCAGGTTCCTGATCTGTGCATTCAACTCCTCGATGTCCAGCTTATAGATCCTCCTGACTGGTTTTTCGGTGAGTTTGATGATATCTTCTTTTGTGATAGCCCTTTTCAATTGCTTACGGAAAGGCTCAAATGCTTTTGCAATGGCTTCCAGTACCTTTTCCCAGGTTTCATGTTTCTTCTCCAGTTCTTTATAAATCTTCTCCTCAAAAAAGATCCTTTCCAGGGAAGTATAATGCCATTTGTCCTGCAGTTCTTTAAGCCGGATCTCGAGTTCCAGCCGGAGCAATTCCTTGGTATGTTCCACCGAGGTTTTGAGCAGGTCATGTACACTCGGGAACTCGGGTTTCTCGTCCCGGATCACGCAGGCATTCGGAGAAATGCTGATTTCACAATCGGTAAAAGCATACAATGCGTCAATGGTCATATCCGGCGAAATGCCCGGCGCCAGGTCAACCTGTATTTCCACTTCGGCAGCCGTATTGTCCGTGACCTTCCTGATCTTGATCTTACCCTGTTCATTGGCGCGAATAATGGAATCAATCAGCTGGCTGCTGGTGACCCCAAATGGCACATCCCGGATGATCAGGGTCTTTTTATCCAGCTCCTCGATATGCGTACGCACCCTGATCTTTCCACCACGTTTACCTTCCCCGTAATTGGTAACATCGATCATTCCCGCCGTCTGGAAATCGGGAAAGAGTTCAAATTTTTTCCCGCGCAGGTTTTTGATGGAAGCCTCACACAACTCACAAAAATTATGGGGCAGTATCTTGGTGGCCAGTCCCACGGCAATGCCCTCTGCACCCTGCGCCAGCAGCAGCGGGAACTTCATGGGAAGCGTGACCGGTTCATTTTTTCTTCCGTCATAGCTCAATTGCCATTCGGTGGTCTTGGCGTTGAACGCCACTTCCAGCGCAAACTTACTCAGGCGCGCTTCAATATAACGGGCAGCGGCCGCTTCGTCGCCTGTCCTAACATCTCCCCAGTTTCCCTGGGTTTCAATCAACAGATCCTTTTGCCCCAGGTTAACAATGGCTTCGCCGATGGACGCATCACCATGTGGATGAAACTGCATCGACTGCCCGATGATGTTGGCCACTTTGTTGAAACGACCATCATCCATTTCCTTCATGGCGTGCAGGATTCGCCGTTGCACCGGCTTCAAGCCGTCTTCCACCGCGGGTACCGCTCTTTCCAATATTACATATGAAGCATAATCCAGGAACCAGTTCCTGTACTGGCCTGTGATGCCTGATTCATTTTGATGCAGGTCAGCGCCCGTCTTTTTACTCTTTGCCATTCTTCTATAAAATTATCAATGTTCCCTGATTTTTATCATTCTTTTCCCGGAACACCCAGGTAGGTATACTTAAAACCCTGGGCATATTTCAGGCCATATCCAAATACCCTGTCCAGTGATGCATGAACGAACATAGCGAATTCTTCCAGCCTGATGATTATTTTCACAGCTGCTCTATTTTACTTTTTGTCCCTGAAATTGCCCCCCGTCCTGGTACAGGGTTACCTGGTTTACCTGACCGCTGTCATCCCTGGAAAACTCCAGTTCCGTTACTACCACCTTTGTAAAAAACAGGTTATGACTTTCAGCATACAGGGGCACTTTATCCTGCTTTCCGGTCTGCACAAACAACTGCCCGTTTTCCAGGGTAACGCTGATTTGAAAATCAGGGGCGAACCGGTATACTCCTGTATACTCACGGAGCGTGCCGATACCCACCGGCATCACTTCTCCCGGCCTGGGCCAGTCGATGGCCTGGTCATTCAACAGGTAATAAATGTCCTGCGCTATTTTCGCCAATCCCCGCGAACGGTTATTGTCCAGCAGGATGATACAGGTGTGGTCAGCCGGTACCCGCACCATAAAAGACGTAAAATCCAGGATGGCACCATCATACATGAGCACCTTGTTGTCGAGGGTGGAATCAATCACCCATCCATATCCGTGCTTGCCAATAAAAGCTGTAAACGCTTTCTGTAACGATGAATCCTGTAAAAGTTGATTTGTATAGAGGGCACGGTCCCATCTATACAGGTCCTCCGTAGTGGAATACATGGCC
>DATJYH010000432.1:0-7342 GCA_035499675.1 Puia sp. | reverse complement strand
TTGTCCGGGTGTCATTGATTGGTTGATTTTGAACAGCTTCAACATAGTTTCCCCGCCATGCGGCGGAGCTGACACTTCTTAGGTGTCATATTGATTGTACTCAGGGAGTGTTTTTCAGGACAGTTGTATCCAGCTGTGCAGAGATAAACAGGTAATGGACCTTTGGCCTGGATAGCTGGCAGGTTGGCAACGGTTTTTGCTGCCTCTGCAAATAGCAGGGCTACTTTTCTTTCTTGTGATGGAACATACTGGTTACCTGGCCCATCAAATGGTCAATGCCGCGTTCGGCTTTCTCTTCGGCGGTATGAAGAACCTTATTTGTAAGAGAGATCGCGGCCACATGAAGTCCTTTCAACAACCAATCGCCGATCCCGTTTTTTTGATCTGTGCCCGGATGCATCGCTTCTTTCCACCATTTTCCGCTTTGCATCGATGCTTTCACGGATTCCCAGTCTTTACGCAGGCGATGTTCCATTTCCAGCTGTTGTACGCGGAGTCTCAGTTTTTCCTGTTCCAGTTGGGAACGATTGTTAATGTGTTTCATGAGAAGGAGATTCCTGGGTGAACAAACGCTGAATAAGTCTATTCATGATTGGAATTCGCAACAGGGGCTCCCGGAAAGCCCAGATCAGGAGTCCGGCGAGCAGGTAAAACGCGGCTACGATCACAAATCCCAGCCAGGTCTTTGCCAGTAACTCACCCAGCGCATAGGCTGCCGCGAAACTGGCAAAGAGGAGGCTAAAGGAGAAGATGGCCGTTACCATCAGCCTGGCCATCAGCACCGACAACACCTCAGAGGTTTTCTCCGCCGTGGTCAGTTTGACCTGGGCGATGCGTGTGTTCAGGTAATGTTTTATATGATCCACGCTCTCTTCAATGATTTTGAAGTCTTCCGCCATGGTTGGTATGTTTTAGGCGATGTTGGTTTCCTGCTTTTCGTAGCTTTCTATTTTGCCGTTTATTTTTTCCAGTACCTGTTCCAGTTTTGCTTTTGCCTTCACCAGTTTGTCCTTGCGGCAGGCTCCATTGGTCTGCTTGTTGAACTTCTTCAGGTCTTCCTTCCATTTTTTCCTGGTTTCCGAACCTTTTTCCGGTGCAAAGGCAACACCCAATGCGGCTCCCGCGGCTACGCCGGCAGCCACGGCCAACAGTACTTTCGATTCGCTTTTCATAATCTTGATTTTAACGTTGAATATTTGCCGGCAGAATCTTTTTCCTGTAGTGGTTTTGACGATTTGTCAAACCTCATTCTGCCATAGCTAAAATTAAGGAAGACGGCGGGCGCCCTCAATGACCTCTCTCACCAGCAACGCTGACCTTGGTCAGCGACTAACGGATGAGGTGATAGACATCCGGAAAGAATATAGGTGTTTCCCCTTCCACGGCAACCACGGGCATATAGAGCACAAAGACCGGCACCGGGTGCGCTACCGACAGGTGAACGGGTTGCTGGTTTTTGAGACAGGACTGCAGAAAAACGGAATCCAGCTTATTACCGAGCAGTAAATTGGCCAGTTCAATGGGTTTTTCCAGGCGGATACAACCATGGCTGTAGTAACGCCTGGAAGAAAGAAAGGCAGTTTTAAAATTGGTATCATGCATGTATACATCGAAGGGACTGGTCAGGTTGAACTTGACAACTCCCAGGGCGTTGTCGCAGCCCGTGGACTGCCGGACCATGTAGGGGAAATTTTTTTTGCTGTAACTGGCCCAGGGAAGGCGGAAGGGATCCAGTACATGCCCCTGGCCATCCACAATTTGCATATCCATGGTGTTGACGTTGTTGGGATTTTTCTTAAACAAGGGAAGCAACTCATTTACCGCAATTTTTCGCGGTACATTCCAGTAGGGGTACAGGATGATTTCATTGCAAAACGACGCGAACCGCGGGGTGGGTGTGGAAGGCTTGCCGAGGACAACCTTCATGGTTAAACGAAGCGTATCCTGTGCAACAAAAAAGAGCGTGGCGGAAGGTATGTTCACGACAATATATTGCGGCAGCTGAAAATGGGTCAGCCAACGGAGCAGGTTGAGCGACACGATCAGTTTTTTTACCGCCAGCGAATCATTTTCCCGGTTTTTTTCCCGGAGGAACGTTTTCAGCAGCGGATAGCCCATGCCATCGGGTTGGAGAACTTCCATCAGGCGCACCAGGTCAGCCCCGTTCCCGGCGGCAAGCAGTGCCCGGATGATGTATTCATCGTTGCCGGGAGCCAGTTTGGGTGATACCTGGTCTGTTTCTATCCAGCGGCTGATGCCTGCACCCTGCCGGAGGTCTTTACAATAATGGATGGCCGCGTCCGTAAAGATCCTGTCGGTCGCCATCAGCCGGCTGCTGTCCCTGCCGGAAAAATTTTTGTTCAGATTGGCTGTGAGAGCCAGGGGGTGATAGTCAGAGCTGTCAAGCCCAAGGCTGCTGGCACTGTCAAGCCGCCGCACCAGCATCCGTCTTAGTTCCCCGCTATCATCCGCGCCGGAAAACCAAAATGGTTTTTGATGCCTGGCTGCGTAAAACCTGCTCACCAGGTCGGGATAAACCAGTGCCTCTTTTGTCAGCATTGTATCTGCGTCCTCATTTGCAGCGAGCTGTGCATGCAACAGGCAAAAGGGCAGCATGCCGATTGCCAGTGCCAACCCGGTCTTTAACAAATTCATATGGATGATTGTGTGCATGCGATACCCGGCTGCGTACTGAACAGGACAGAATATTTTCAGGCAAATCAAGAAGATAAAAGACAAATTCTGCTTCCTGCCCGGGTTCATAAGCCTGCTTACAAAGCTAAAGAGATCACATCAGCCCCACCAGGGATTTGATTCTCCCGTATTCTTTGGTAGCCGCCGAATGGATTAGTAAATATTCAACGAGCTGCTGGAAGTTGACCACTCCGGCAAACCGGTCCCGGTCCATGACGGGATACAACTTTTCTTCGTTGGACGCGAGTTTGCCCAATACCGTTTCCACCTCTGTATGGGCGTCGAGATATTCCAGGTTGGTCTTGATGAGTTGGCGTACACGGAGATAATACTGCATTTCAGCAATGGATTTGATGATCTGCATACGGTGAACCGTCCCAACCGGCCTGCCGGCTTCCATGACGATAAAATAACGGCTATGATTGTTCATCAGCACGTTCAATGCATCCTTCACCGTCTCTTCGGCGTCGAGCCCCGGATAGTCATGCATCACAACGTCGTTGAGGGTAAGACCCTGCGCCATCGTGCTGAGCTGAAGATAGTATTCTTCCGACCGCGCCGCAAACAGGATGAAGACACCAATCAGTGGCAGGAACAGGTTGATGCCGACAATTCCCCAAACGATGAAACCATAGGCAATGATCCGGCCGGTAATTCCGGCGATATGTGTGGCTTTTATAATGTTCATCTTAAGCGCAAGCAATGCGCGCAATATACGTCCCCCATCCATGGGGAAGGCCGGTATGAGGTTGAAGAGTGCAAGGGCCAGGTTGATGACCTGCAATTGAAAAATAAAATTGCCGCGGTTGGCAACGCCGATATTTTCGGGATCATCCCAGTAAGCGCGGTAAGGATGTAAAAAAAGCATGAGAAAGACGGCAATGGCCAGGTTTACCAATGGCCCTGCGATGGTGATCAACAACTCCTGCCGGGGTTTTTTCGGGAGTATATGAATGTTCGCGACACCACCGATGGGCAGAAGAATGATGCCCCGGGCCTGTATGCCGAAATATTTGGCCACCAGGGCGTGGCCCAGTTCGTGCGCGAGTATGCAGGCAAATACAGATACCAGCAAGAGGATACTCCAGAATATCTGCGCGGCATGAAAACCCGCCAGCAGGTTCAATAAAACAATCCAGCCGAAGAAAAGGAGAAATGTCCAGTGCAGTGAAATGGTAATCCCCTTAATGCGGCCTATTTCAATGGCTGCTTTCATGATGAATTTTATTAAACGATCATAGATCATGACCCGCCGGCCGGCAGGGCATGACTGGCAATAAATACTGACCAAAATTATCGTGCCAGAACGGGGATCATTACGATGGCTGTCACCTTCACGGTTGAATTTTGTCAGGAAAATTTTAACATTACACCAGTGATTCTGCCAGAAATCGTACGACAGTTTGTCCGGTTCAGGCATGTAAAACCTGCCTGGCTTCAGCCTTCCTGATATTTTCAATCCCTTTCAGCAGCGCGTCCGGGTTAAATGAAATACTGTCGATTCCCTCTTCAACCAGGAACTGCGCGAATTCAGGAAAATCGCTGGGGGCCTGTCCGCACAAACCAATCTTAGTCCCCGAAGACTTTGCCTTCCGGATTACTGTTGCAACCATTTCCTTGGCAGCCTTGTTTTGTTCACTGAAAAGATCGGCTACCAGCGCAGAATCCCTGTCGATGCCAAGGGTAAGTTGGGTAAGGTCATTGGACCCGATCGAAAAACCATCGAACAATGTGGCAAACTCATCGGCCTGCAAAACATTGCTCGGGATTTCTGCCATCACATAAATTTCCAAATCGTTTTTTCCCTGCTGAAGACCAAATTGACGCATGGTATCCAGCACTTTTTTTCCTTCCTCAACGGTCCGGCAAAAAGGAATCATCAGTTTAACATTGGTCAGGCCCATTTCATCCCGCACTTTTTTCATTGCCTCGCATTCCAGCCGAAAACCATCCTTGTACAATGGATGATAATATCTCGAAGCACCCCTGAAACCCAGCATGGGATTTTCTTCCACGGGTTCAAATTCAGTACCACCCAACAGGTTGGCGTATTCATTGGTTTTGAAGTCGCTCATGCGTGCAATCACGTCCTTGGGATAAAATGCCGCTGCAATGGTTGCCACACCTTCAGCAAGCTTGTCAATAAAATATTGTTTCTTATCCGTATATCGATGGGTCAGCATGGCTATTTTTTCTTTGGCCTTTGCATCCTTCAATGCATCGAATCTGACAAGCGCCATAGGATGTATCTGCACGGCATGGTTGATGATAAATTCGAGTCGCAGCAAACCCACGCCATCGTGCGGGTAAAAGGAGAGCTGGTAGGCTTTTTCAGGATCGGCCATGATGAGCATTACTTCGGTGCCCTCCGGCTTCCTGGTATGGGAAAAATCCAGCGCTGTTTCTTCATATTCCTGCTTCCCCTCGTAAATGAACCCGGTTTCCCCCTCGCAGCAGGAAACGGTGATCAGCTGGCCATCCGAAATTATTTCGGTAGCATTCCCGGTACCCACAATGGCCGGAACGCCCAGTTCCCTGGCAATGATGGATGCATGACTTGTCCTGCCTCCCTTATTGGTAACAATGGCAGCGGATCTTTGCAGGACGGGGTCCCAGTCGGGACTTGTCAGATCGGTCACCACAATTTCACCAGGTTGCAACCGGTCTGCATCCGCCGGCGATTGAAGGATCCTCGCGATGCCCGACGCTACTTTGCTGCCGATGGCTTCTCCTTCTGCCAGCGCTTTTCCTTTTTTGAGCAATTTGAATTCTTTTATCTGCAGGGGGTTCTTCCTGGAGTGAACGGTTTCCGGTCTCGCCTGTATGATGAATAGTTCACCACTGACCCCATCCTTGGCCCATTCAAAATCCATGGGCTTTCCGTAGTGATGCTCGATAACCAGGGCCCAGTTGGCCAACTGCGTCAGTTCAGTATCGCTTAATACGTACTGGTCTCTGCGCTGTAAATCTGTATCTACATTCGTCACCGGGCTTTCGGGATCCGCAGCGTAGATCATGGTTTTGTTCTTGGCGCCCAACTTCTTTTGAACAATCGCGTTTTTTCCCAGCAATAGGGTAGGCTTGAAAATAAAAAACTCATCGGGTGTTACGGTTCCCTGTACAATATTTTCACCCAGCCCCCAAACCCCGGCAATATGAATGATATCCCGGAACCCTGATTCCGGTTCAAGTGTAAATCCCACGCCGGAACAGGCTTTGTCGGCCCGCACCATTTTTTGAATGCCCACCGATAAGGCTACCTTTTCATGTACAAAATGATTGTCTTCCCGGTATTTGATGGCGCGATCGGTATACAGCGATGTAAAACATTTCTGTACCGCTTCCAGCAGTGCTTTTTCTCCCCGGATATTCAGGTAGGATTCGTGTTGTCCGGCAAAACTGGCTTCAGGCAGGTCTTCTGCCGTTGCACTGCTCCGCACCGCTACATCTATATCCTTTCCTCCGCTGAGTGCACGATAGGCGGCGAGAATTTCGTCCGACAAATCCTTTGGCATTTTTGCCTGGAGCATGAGTTGCCTGGCTGTCTGCCCGATTTCTTTGAGATTGGAGAAATGCTCTTTATCGAGGTTGTTCATAGCTTCCGACAGCAACCGGCGAATATTGTTTTCGTCGGTAAAATGCCAGAAAGCAGCCGCAGTTACAGCAAATCCATCCGGAACCCGTATCCCCGCCGACGACAATTCACTCAGCATTTCGCCCAGCGATGCGTTCTTCCCGCCCACAGAGGGTACATCACCAATATGGATGTCATTGAATTTTTTGATATAAGAAGACATAGAAAACTATTTTCCATTAAAATTGGATCATTCCACCCGTTCAATGAATGAGGCCTGTCAAACCGTTCACTGATTTGAGTCATTATACTTTATACAGCATCAGTGGGGGAGTGTGTCCTTTGCGGCAGGCTGTTTATTTTTTTCTTTTTCCTGTTTTTTGAAATATCCTTTAAGGAGGAAATTATGTTGCAGGGCGATCAGGTCTTCGTCAAGTTTTTCACTTCCATATCGCAGGTTCTCGGTAATGCGTTTCAGGTCTTCTGCAATTTGTTTATCGTTCAATATCGTCCCTGCAGCATTATCGTTTCGGCCCAATGCCCCGCTGGCGTTTTTGATATTGTCAGAAAAAACAGACAGGGTATCGGTAACCTGGCGGAGCCGGGTGGTGGTTTGTTTTATGCTGGTAAACACCGTGGTGTCATTCACCAGCTCGTGGGCAAGACCGCCTTCTTTGGAAAGGCCCTCGGCAAAGTCCTTCAACAGCCCGATGGTTTCTTCCGTTCTGGCAGAAGCATTTTTAATATGTTGAAGTGTATTGTTCAGGTTATTGGCAACCGAGGAACTGTTGACCAGGTTACCCAGCGTACCTTTTCCATCCCGGATTTTTTCAGTGACCTCCTTCAGGTTCCCGGTGATTTCCAGGAGATTTTTATTATTGTCCTGCAGGGTGCCCAGGATATCGTCGGTAGTGATGCCAGATTCGCTGACCAGGTAATCACCACTGCCAACGGCAGGCTGTGCAGGCGTTCCACCATAGATCACCACGATCCTGTTCCCGATAAAACCATCCGAACTGATTTTTGCACGAGCATTTTTTCGGATATGGATGATCGCATCTTTTTCCACGGCCA
>DATJYH010000431.1:0-2312 GCA_035499675.1 Puia sp. | reverse complement strand
GAAGTTGCCCGCTCAGCACCTCGCTATCCACCATATTTTTGCTGCAACCCAGCGTGATGATGTTGACCTTGTCCCTCCGGGTAGTTCTTGCTTTCATGAGGCTGCAAAGGTATGCAGGATTTGGGTCCGGGCCTAAGATGCGGAAGGAATAAATGCGAAAGAAAGGGTTAAATAAATAGTCTTCAATGATCAACGAAGATGCCACCGTTGTATTCTCATTGGGTATTTGCCTAACTTCGAAAAACCAGTATAAAATCTTTGTATGATAAACCGCCGGGGTTTCCGACTCACCACTTTGTTTACGGAGTTTTTCAACAGCGAAAAGGCGGGGGGCATCATCCTGCTCTGTTGTACGTTGTTTTCCATTTGGATGGCCAACGGGCAGTGGGGAGACAGGTACACGCACTTCTGGCATATGCATGTCAACCTTTCTTTTTCCGTCATTCAGTTGGACTACTCGCTGGAGGAGTGGATCAATGACGGCCTCATGACCATATTTTTTTTAATGGTGGGCCTGGAAATTGAAAGGGAACTTTATGCGGGTGAATTGTCCAACAAAAAAAATGTCCTAATGCCGGTCGCCGCGGCGATAGGCGGGATGCTGGTACCCGGGTTGATTCATTTTGGTTTCAACCATGGAACGATCACCCAGCCGGGAATTGGAATCCCGATGGCTACCGACATTGCGTTCTCACTGGGCATCCTGTCGCTGCTGGGAAACCGTGTACCCCCTGCGCTCAAGGTATTTTTGGCGGCGCTGGCCATCATTGATGATCTTGGCTCGGTGATTTTGATCGCCATATTTTATACAAAAGGTTTCTCACTGGCTTACCTGTCGGGCTCCCTGGCATTGTTTCTCCTATTACTGATATTGAGAAAAACAAAGGTCTATGCGCTTTGGATCTACCTGGTCCTGGGAATATGCATGTGGTATTGTATGCTAAAATCCGGGGTACACCCCACCGTTAGTGGCGTGCTGCTGGCATTTGCGATTCCCTTTACAAAACATGCCGACAGCCCCTCGCGCAGGCTTCAGCAGGCATTGCACTTCCCTGTCAACAACCTGATCATCCCGGTTTTTGCATTGGCCAACACCGGGATTCACCTGGCCGATGAATGGTATCGCCGGCTTGAATCCGGGCATGAACTTGGAATCATGACAGGCCTGGTTTTGGGTAAACCCCTGGGGATTTTTATAGCCTGCTGGCTGGCGGTAAAACTTAACATGTCAGCGTTGCCCGAGGCCGTTTCCTGGAAAATACTTTTGGGAACAGGTATGCTGGCAGGCATAGGGTTCACGATGTCAATCTTTATTTCCAATGTCGCCTTCCCGGGAAACAGGGAATTGATAGAAGACTCCAAAATGGCTGTATTGATGGGCTCCCTGCTCGCGGCTGTTGCCGGCTTGTTTGCGTTGCGGCTGGCGACGAGGAGAAAGTAGCTACTCCAAATGAAAAAGGCTGTCCACAAACTCATGCTTGTCGAATACCAACAGGTCCTCCATCTTTTCACCCACTCCGATAAACCTGACGGGAATTTTGAACTGTTCAGCGATGGCGAGGACCACGCCTCCCTTCGCTGTACCATCCAGTTTTGTGATCGCCAGGCCGGTAACCTCGGTGGCCGCGGTAAACTGCCTGGCCTGTTCCAGCGCGTTCTGACCGGTGGATCCATCCAATACCAGCAGCACTTCATGCGGTGCATCCGGCAATACTTTTTTAATCACTCTCTTGATCTTGCTGAGTTCTTCCATCAGGTGGGCCTTGTTATGCAGGCGGCCGGCCGTGTCCACGATCACAATATCGGCAGCCCGGGCAACGCCGCTTTGCACCGTGTCAAAAGCTACGGCGCCGGGATCCGCCCCGGTACCTTGTTTCACCACCGGAACACCAACGCGTTCGCCCCATACCGTTAGTTGCTCAACGGCAGCGGCGCGAAAAGTATCAGCGGCCCCGAGTATCACAGATTTGCCCGCTTTTTTGAAATTATAGGCCAGTTTGCCGATGGTGGTGGTTTTCCCAACCCCGTTCACACCCACCACCAGGATCACATAGGGCCTTGCGGATGGCGGCAGGTTAAAATCAAGATAGGATGGTTGCCCGCTGTCGGTCAGCATGCGTTCGATTTCCTGCTGCAGGATGCCATTCAGCTCACTCGTATTGAGGTATTTTTCTTTTTTTACCCTTTCTTCAATACGTCCGATGATACGAACCGTGGTATCGATACCCACATCGGCCCCCACCAACGCCTCTTCCAGGTTGTCCAGCACTTCACTGTCCACGGTGCTTTTCCCGGCAATGGCCTTGGTGATC
>DATJYH010000430.1:0-5687 GCA_035499675.1 Puia sp. | reverse complement strand
GTGTAGTTTGGCCGATATCAGTTTGGTAAATTCGCTGCGGGTTTCATTCTTTTCAAACTCGCCCCAGAATGCGGAGGTGGTAGTAACCGAATTCTGTTTTTGTACCCCGCGCATCATCATGCAAAGGTGGGAGGCTTCAATAACAACGGCCACTCCCAGGGGATCAAGGGTATCCTTGATGGCATGGAGGATCTGCGTGGTGAGTCTTTCCTGTACCTGTAAGCGCCGGGCGTAAACATCCACCGCGCGGGCAATCTTGCTCAGGCCGCAGATCCATCCATTGGGGATATAGGCCACATGAGCCTTGCCGAAAAACGGAAGTATATGATGCTCGCACATGCTGTATATCTCGATGTCCTTTACCAGGATCATTTCGCTCACATCCTCCCGGAACCGGGCCGAGCTCAGGATCGCATGAGCATCCAGGTTATATCCCTGGGTCATATACTGCATGGCCTTGGCTACCCGCTCGGGGGTTTTGAGCAGTCCTTCCCGCTGGGGGTCCTCACCCAGAAGGGCCAGGCATTCCCGGTAGTTCTCCGTCAGGCCGGAAGTGATTTTATCCTCGTATTGTTCTAGTTTTTTATATGCCATGAATCGTTGTTTTAAAGTTCACAGTTGACAGGCCGCGTCCGCTGAATCCGCCTTAGGCGGAGTAGGCGGATGGCCGTCTCATAGTTCATCTCCCCTATAATTTTGAACAAGTCCTTGATGCTGTCCGCATCCCGAATCCCGTGTCACGCATCCCACTACCTTCCCCCATTTACAGGATATTCAACAAAATTCCTCTCCGTTTCATACAACCTTACCGAAAGTTCCAGATTGGGATCGATCTCCTGTCTGAGTATATTATATATAACGATGGCGATGTTTTCAGCTGTTGGGTTCAGGTCCTTGAAATAGGGTGTATCCAGGTTGAGGTTTTTGTGATCAAAGGATTCCAGCACTTTGGCATTGATGATATCAGAAAGTGTTTTGAGGTTCATCACATAACCCGTTTGCGGATCGGGCACGCCCACCAGCTTTACCACCAGGTCGTAGTTATGACCGTGGTAATTGGGATTGCTGCATTTCCCGAACACTTCACTGTTATGGGCCTGGTCCCAGGAGGGCACAAACAGGCGATGTGCCGCATTAAAATGCTCCCTTCGGAAAATGGCCACTTTATTTTGCATAGACTCCAAAAATAACAAATACGTGGATCATAGGCAGTCGGATTCCTGACGTTTTAGGATTCTTTGGTTAAAAGGGGATTGACCGGGAATGATAAAGAAGACGATAACAACAAGGTTTCCCATTTGTTCAAACCGGGGGATGTTGATGATCAGTCAGCATTAGCCGCCAAAATATTCAACAAAAATGCGCGGGGTTTCGTACAAACGGATGCTGTGCAACTGTACTTCCCGGGGCAGGCCGGCCTGCAATTGCTGCCAGATGGCGACAGCCAGGTTTTCCGTGGAGCACATCTTATCCTTCATAAAGTCGACATCGATGTTCAGGTTCTTATGGTCCAGTTTTTCTATCACCCGCTCCTGGATGATCACGCTCAGCTTTTTTACATCAAACAGGAAACCCGTATCCGGATCCGGCTCGCCCTTGATGGTTACAAACAGTTCATAGTTATGACCATGCCAGTTTTCATTGGCACATTTGCCAAATACCGTCTCATTCTTTTCCCGGGTCCAGTTTGGATTGTAAAGTTTATGAGCCGCGTTAAAATGCTCCACACGGGTCAGGTAGACCATGTACTAAAAAAATTTTTGCAAAGTTAAGACATCGCGGGGAATGTGGATGATCATGGGAAGTTACGGCCATGCTCAGCATGACCGGTATTGCCGTCACGGGTCTTTACCGGGTATTTGCGGCTTATTGTTGGTAGCATTGATCCCCAATGCTTCGAGGATTTATGTCAAAAGAATTATTACCAAGCGCAATGATTTTCAAAGAAATTATTACACCATACTTATAATTATCAATTTGCTGTCAATCCTGGTCTTGTTATGGATGACATTTGTAATCGTGCATGACCGTGTTCTCCATGACTGCTGTTGATTTTTGCCGGGGGGCATTCTCCAGTCCTGAAATTTCCGTCCCCTGACGCAGGCATTTAGCTCCCTATACTTTATTTTTCAGCAACCGCCACGATCATCTCGCATGGCCCAATAAACCCATTGTCAGTTTCAAACACTTTCAGTGCCGATTCTATCTCCTCCCACACCGCCGCCTTTTCTTTATCCGTCAAAGCACTCATCATCTGGTGCAGGGCCCCGAAAGATTCTTTTTCAAAACGAACGCATTCTCCTGCATTTTTCATCAGCAGGGGGGAATCCACCAGGGTGGATTTCGGATTTTTAAAGCCTGCCTGTATAAATGCCTGCTCGATAACACCGGCCGCGCCGAGGCTAAAGGGACCGGGCTGCCCGGGCAGCGGGGGTGGCAACTTGGCCCTGTTGCGGATAATGCCAACCGGTATGGAAAAGAACTTGTTTTTATCAGGCGTGGAGTACACGATGGCTGCAATCCTTCCGCCCGGCTTTAACGCCCGCCACATGCCGCGCAATGCCTTTTGCTGGTCAGGAAAATAAATAAGTCCGACCCGCGAGATCACTACGTCAAAAGTTCCTTCCTTTACCGTAAGGTTTTCTCCATCCATTACTTCCGTGGCAACATTCTTCACGCCCTCCTGTGCCGCCAGCTGCCTGGCAAATTCCAGGATATTTGACGAAATATCCGTGGCCAGTACATGGCCGGATGGCCCAACCTTTTTGGCGACCGTAACCGATTGCTCGCCCGCGCCCGCGGCTACGTCAAGGATATTGTTCCCGGGCTGTACCCGGGACATCTCAAGCATGGTATCGGTGGCCTTGCCCAGCCATTTGTTCAGAAAAGGGCTCCAGCGCCACCAGGCTTCTGCAGCGGTTTGCCATTGCTCACGGGTTGTGTTTTTGTATTTGACCGGGTCAAATTGAGGGATTACTGCTGTTTCCATAAAACTAATAATGAATGGTAAATGATTTTATGAAAACAAATCTATAGAAATGCGCTCCGCGGGAATATGTTTAAAAGATCAAAAACTATCACCTGCGTCTCAATTTACCGCCTGTCGCTTTTTGTATTGCAGCGGGGTAGTATGAAACTTTTCTTTGAATACCTTGATGAAATGGGGCAGGTTTTCAAAACCGCTCTCTGCGGCGATTTCGGTTATCGTCCCACGGGAATGCTGCAACAGGCCCCGGGCATATTCCAGCCTTTTTCCAATAATCCATTTACCGGGCGTAGTATGAAAAACTTTTTCAAAATCCCGTTTAAAGCTTGCCAGGCTGCGATGGCAGAGTCTGGCATATTCATCCAGCGTCAGGTTGAAATTGAAATTCGCTTCCATGACTTCCTGCAGGGAAATTTTTTGGCTTTCCTTCAGGCTTCCAAGGTAAGAACGGAAGTTCTCATTCAGCGGGTTGGACAGGATATGGAATATCAGCTCCCTGAACTTCAGTTCCAGCAACGATTCGGGAGGTGCCGGCGTTTGTGAAAAAAGGGGCAGCGTACCATAAAAAAATGCTTTCGTGCTTTCATCAATATTAACTTCCAGTAGCATCTCCTGCGGTTTTGAGGACACCGTAGCCGCCTTATTGGCAAGCTGAAATTCATGAAAGGTCTTTGCCAGGAAATCGTCGGGCATATAAAATGCGATCACTTCCCAATCTGCCTCGTAAAAGCGTTCCGAATTGTAGGCCGTCTTCCTTACAAGCAGGGAGGTATTGTCTGTCATGTAAAAGGATCTTCCCTGGTGCGATAGACGTTTTTTCCCACTTAACGTATACACAAGCATATTGTAATGGGCGTAGAAATCCATTTTCTTCTCCACCTGCGGGCATTTGTAATAAAGGAACAGGAGGTCTTTGACGGAAAGCTGTTTGAAATAAGCGGGATCTTTAACCGCAAAATCATAGGTGTTAATCATGTTTGTGTTTTTTACGGCTCGCTTAAATATACTATTTTTTTAGGAATGCAGGAGTTTTGAGATCAGATTAAAACAGAAGAAAACCATTCCGGCCGACTGCCCTGAACAGGCAGGAAAATAGATCATTTCGCCAGCTGCGCCTGCATCCTCCGGATCCTGTCCTCGAGCTTTTCTGAGGAAATATTTTCCCGCATGCTGTCTACTTTCAGCGGGAAACAGAAAGGCGTGAGTTTTTCCGGGAAAGTGATGACGATACGACCATGCTGGATCCGTTCCAGCATATTCCGCAACCGGGCTTCTTCCATTTGCTGGTCCATCACTTCACGATAGGCCTGCCGTAGGAGCAGGTTGCGCGGGTCGTACTCGCTGAATACATTAAACAACAACGAGGCGGACGACTGAAGATGCCTGGCCTTTTTGTATTCTCCCGGGTAACCCTGGAAGATCAGTCCCCCGATCACCGCAATGTCGCGGAACTTTCTCCTGGCCATTTCCGCACTGTTGACGCTGCGCTGGATATCGGCCGTGAGGTCATCGGGGGAAAACAACTCGTATACATTGGCATCATCAACCGGAACGGGCTGGTCGCTCAGCAGCTCAAAGCCGTAGTCGTTCATCGCAAAGGAAAATGTGATGGGCGTAATCCGGCTGATGCGATAGGCCAGGAGGGCAGCCATGGCCTCGTGCACCAGCCTGCCTTCAAAAGGATATACAAACAAATGGAATCCGTCGCTGGTTTCGATCTGTTCAATCAGCAACTCATTTTCCCTTGGTATCTGCGACAATGACTGTTGCAACAGGAACAAGGGCTCCAACACCCTGAGCTCGATGTCGGAGGTATCCTGGATGACGCCGCCATGGGGCCTCTCCCTCCTCTGCGACAACGGCGTGAGCGCTTCATCAAATTTTTTCCGCAGCATGATCCCCAGGTTGGCAGACAAGGGCATCCTGCCTCCCTGCCAGCTGGGCACAATGGATTTTTTGGAATTGGATTTCCGCACCAGGGCCGTCATGTCCTTGATCATCACAAATTCCAGGTTTCTCCCGGCGAGGGTAAACACATCACCTGGCAGTAACCTGGAAATAAAATATTCCTCGATCACACCGATATAACCTCCGCTGATAAACCGCACTTTCAACATGGAATCGCTTACAATGGTGCCAATATGCAGGCGATGACGCATGGCCACCCGCCGGCTGTTGATTTTGTATAGACCGCCGATAACCTCTACCTTCCTGAACTCATCGTATTGTTGCAAAGCCGCCCCGCCTTCAGTGATAAAATGAAGGATCTCTCTCCATTCCCCCTCCGTAATTTCCCGGTAGCAGAAGCTGGAACGAACCTCTTCAAATATTTCGTCCGGGTAGAATCCATCCGAGATGGCCAGGGTGGACAGGTATTGTATCAGCACATCAAAGCATAGCAACATCGGCTCCCTGCTTTCAATGAAATTAATTGCCATGGCCGATTTCAGCGCCGCGGCTTCTACCAGCTCCAGCGAATGCGTGGGCAGAAAATAGATCCTGCTCACCTGCCCGGGCTGGTGCCCGCTTCGTCCTGCACGCTGCAGGAACCTTGCCACGCCCTTGGGGGAGCCGACCTGTATAACGGTCTCGACAGGCCGAAAATCGACACCCAGGTCGAGACTGGCTGTTGTTACCACCACTTTTAATTTCCCGCTGTGCAGGGCCTCTTCCACCCATATCCGCAGGTTCATGTCCACCG
>DATJYH010000429.1:0-6474 GCA_035499675.1 Puia sp. | reverse complement strand
ATCGGGCATTTCAGCTCCAAATACGAAAAGCTCGAAGATTTTGAAAGAGAGGCCAGGACGGTATTTGAGAATACGGAGCTGGCAATTGAGGGAGTGACGTATAGAGTCTAGCGTCGGGAGTCCCGCCAGAGGAGGATACGAGATGCGGACGACATCAACAAGTTTTTGAAAATTATGATGGAGTTGAACCGAAAGACGGCCATCCGCCTACTCCGTATAAGGCGGATTCGGCGGACGCAGTCTGCCGTCGATTCAGTCAACTGTCATCTGTCTACTGTCAACTCCCTTTCACATACTCCTTGAGTCGCTGATGCAAATGGCTGCTCAGGGGAACCAGGGGAAGCCGGAGATGATTTTGAATGATGCCGAGTTCGGCAAGCGCTGCCTTTACGCCCGCGGGATTGTTTTCAACAAACAGCAACTCATAGCCCTCAATTAGCTGGTCGTTGATTTTTTTGGCATTGACATAGTCTCCTTTCAGGCAAAAACGGACCATGTCGGAAAATTTTTGAGGAAAACTGTTGGCCGCCACGCTGATCACTCCATCCATCCCGCAGGCCATCTGGGGCAATGCCAGTGCATCATCGCCACTCACCACCAGGAATCCATCGGGACGATCACGCAGGATCTGCATGCATTGGGCCATATCCCCGCTTGCTTCCTTGATACCGGCGATATTTTTTACCTCTGTCGCCAGTCTGAGCACGGTAGATGCATTGATGTTTCTACCTGTTCTGCCAGGAACATTATAAAGAATAATCGGTTTGGGAGAGGCTGCCGCCAGCGCCTGATAATGGCGGAAAAGGCCTTCCTGCGAGGGTTTGCTGTAATAAGGGCTCGCGCTCAACACAGCCACCGCTTTATCCAATGGAAATTTTTCAAATTCCTTCAGCAGCTCATGCGTATTATTTCCGCCGATGCCCACTACAACGGGTACACGACCCTGTGCCTTTTCGAGCGTGAAATGAACCAGGGCTGTTTTTTCTTCCGAAGACAGGGTGGGCGTTTCACCCGTAGTCCCCAGGGTTACCAAGTATTCTACGCCTCCACGGATCACAAAATCGATGACCCGGCCGAGCGCGTCGTAGTCTATCTCAAAGTTTGATTTAAACGGTGTTACCAGGGCAACACCTGTGCCCTGTAAAATTTGTCGCAACATGAAAGTTATTTTTTGGGTGATCAGGTAGTTAATTCGAGGGTAACGGGCAGTTCATCCCAGAAGCCCATCTTGCCATATTTTTCGATCCGCTTCTCTACGCGGTATTCGGGAGAATATTGCCTGAGCTCCCTCAGGGTTTCGAGTAGTTTTGGCTTTAGCAGGGCAGCTGCCTCATTGTAATCCCAATGTGCGCCACCCAATGGTTCGGGGATGATGCCGTCTATCAGTCCAAAATTGTACATATGATCCGGTGTGAGTCGCAGTTCTTCGGCTGCTTTTTCCTTTTGGTCCCAGCTGCGCCAGAGGATCGAACTGCAGTTTTCAGGGGAGATGACGGTATACCATGAGTTTTCCAGCATGTATACCCGGTCACCGACACCAATTCCCAGTGCCCCCCCGGATGCTCCCTCCCCGATGATGACACATATCACGGGTACCTTTAATCGAATCATTTCAAAAATATTCCGGGCAATGGCTTCTCCCTGTCCTCTTTCTTCGGCTTCCATACCGGGATAGGCACCCGGTGTGTCGATCAGCGTCACGACCGGCTTTTCAAATTTCTCCGCCAGTTTCATCAGCCGGAGCGCTTTCCGGTATCCCTCGGGGTTGGCCATCCCGAAATTGCGCATCTGGCGCATTTTTGTATTGGTCCCTTTCTGCTGCCCGATCATCATCACGGTTTGCCCGTCCAATTGGGCGAATCCACCCACCATGGCCTTGTCGTCCCGGACATTCCGGTCCCCGAACAATTCCACAAAGTTGTCGCACATCTTTTCAATGTACTTCATGGTATAGGGGCGATCCGGGTGACGGCTGAGTTGCACTTTTTGCCAGGCAGTCAGGTGCTGCGTGATCTCCCTTCTTCTTTCAATCACCTGGTCCTGCAGTTTTTTGATTGAATCACTGAGGTCCACCTTGGTCTTTTCGGCGGTTTGTTTCAGCTTTTCAATTTCATCAAACAGTTCCTTGATCGGTTTTTCAAAATCGAGAAACTGCCGGTTTTTGTCTAGTGGCATAACATAGAATGAGCTGTAAAATTAAGGGAAGTCAGTTTTTTGGGGAAGAATAGTTTTTCGGGGTCGGAAGGACCGTTTTCTTCTGCAAACCAGCTACTTGAAAAATCAGCAAGACCCGGCTGAACGACCGGGCAGATGGAAGCTGCCAGGGGAAGCGTGGTGCGTTTAAATTGGCTGGCAGCTTAAAAGACAACGGACAAAATTTCAGACCCTGGCAGGCTGGCCGACGTAGGTCATGTTGCCCCGGCCTATTTTCGATTAACCATCACCGGTATCAGCCTATTGAGCAATCCCGGTTTTGGTAATGATACGGTCAATTTTATCCAATTCATCTTTGACGTGCTTATGCTCGTCCTCGCTGTTCCGGTATTTTGTATTCGGGCTGCTGTAAAACCGTGTGGTCGAAACTTTGAGGGCGGCAATCAATGTTTTGCCAAATTGAACAGGATCATCAAAATTCATATGCGAAGCCGTTGCCACGGCAGACGCGAGCGCTTCATTGAGCAGGTGGGAACGGGAATTGTACGCTTCAAAAACAAAGGCCCAGAGATGCGGGTACTGGTCCTGGAACCTGTCAAGGTATTTGTTGGGGTCGTTCGCGGAGCGTATGTGGCTCATTACCGCCTGTGCCTGTTTTACCTGCTGAATTACAACCTCGTCTTCCAGTCCGGCCCTATAAAACCGAATTGCCCAATCCAAAGAGCGCAGGTCGGAGATGTTGGGTGCATTTTTTATGACGAACGAATAACGATCGCTGGGTGAATAGAGGTGGGTACGATCCAGCTCGATACCATATTTTTTAAAAACGTCTTCGCAGCGCATGATCACCTGTTGCAGCTCGCCATACAGAATGGTGAACTGGAAAAAACCCATGCTCATGTAGGCACTGTCCCAGGAGTTGACCGAATTCAGAAAGCCATCGGTCTCCGGAATTGAAACCAAGAGAAATGTTTCCAATTCATTCTGGCTGATGCTCAGTTTCCCGTTTTGCCTCAGCTCCTGTAATTTGTCTTTTAACATCCCTCCTCCATGGACATCCCAGCCAACCGGTTTTTTTTTGAACAATACGCCATCGACCACCTGGTCGCCGTTTTTCGCCTGTGCAGTGATATGAAGCATCCTGCTTAGGATGGCCCAGGTCCCGGGCCCGATGATGCCATCGGCCTGATCTCCAATGAGCCCGTTCTTCAACTGGAATGAATATACGGCCCTCGCAAAATCATCTTCCCCCAGGCTCACATTCGACAGGCCTGAATAGGGCAGCAATAAATCATTAATCTGGTCCTGGTGGTTGAGCCATCCCAGTTGTGTTGCATAATAGCGGTTGAGCCGGGTTGCCCTGGACAAATCTTTTATTTCTGATTCACCCGCGTATCCGGAAGAAGCCTGGTTCCCGAATTCTTCCTCCGTATTAAATTCGTTCATCGTTTCTTCTTCCTGTTCACCGGAAACTTCCTGCGTCTTATTTTTTCCCCAGGTACGCCATTCGGGCGGGATTGGGTGCCCAGTGCCGCATTTAAAATCGCCGCCGTCTGTCATGCCCAGGTGTTCAACAGCCCATTGGCCCACATTGTACCAGATATCGGGTCCCGGATCATTTTCCCGGCTGTCAGCACTTTGCCGGTGCGCGAGAATATGCGTAGTACCCAATACCAACTGCAGGTAGCTGGCCAGGAACCGGCCTGCCTCGTATTGTGCATCGGTAGGATGGTCCCGGTTGGGTCCATCCTTATCTATCCACCACTGGCCATGAATGTTCGGAAAATTGCCTTCGAATTCTACTGATACGCTTCTTGGGCTGGTGCATTGCGCGTGCCAGATCATTTTGGCCAGCGGATACAACTGGGCGATCCGCCCGTCGAACATGATGCAGAAGTGGGCGCCGGTGGTCAGGTAACTCGCGGGGTCGCTGAACTGGCCAGTCTTGCGGCTTTTCCGTTTGAACGCCATGTGGTGCAATACAAATGCCCACAATTTCCGGGGATCGCGATAGCTGTCGAGGATCAGCGAGGGTTTGTTATTAATGGCCAGGCTGGTCCAGTCTTCTATTTTTGTCTTTGCCCCGCCGAGCAACGCTGCCGCTTCGGGTCCGCGGTTGAGGGATGTATAACGTTGAAGGCTATCCGCTTCAAGCAGCGTCCGTTCTGTGGCCGGATCCAGTTTCCCTGTTTTGGACAGGTTGTTTTTTACCTGGAAATTTTCAAGTGCCTGTTTGGTGGCGGCATCGATGCGGTTGTCGTCTGTGAGTGAAAGCCCCAGTAATTTATTGAGCACGGTTTTAGCCCAGCAAACATAGCCCTCGCAGGGTTTGTTGACCGGAGGCGCTGAAACTTTTGCAGACCCGGGAGCTGCAGGCTTTGTTGAATTGGGTTTCCCCTGTGTTGTAACGAGGTCTTCGTATTCGGGCTCCCTGGTCTCCATGTCAGTTCCCTGCTCAATCAGTGCTTCATCACGTAGCCTCACATGTTCGTCCTCCCAGGCCACGGCGTTTTCAGCGGCGGTAGTTTCCTCGAAGTTCGTTGTTTCAGTCTGTCCCCATTCCTGTGCATGCTCAGGCAATTCCTGTCGAGGACCCATGTTGTCCGCGTTGGGATCAATCAGGTCGATGATCAATGGTTTAAGACTGGCCAGGAGGTTATCCAGCATGTTTAAAAAACTGTCGATCCCCACGGCGTGAATAAGGATCTGTTTTATAAATGAACCCTGATTTATAAAATTTTCAATATCGTCGTGCAATTGAACATCCCGGTCCTTGATCTTCGGATTCGGTTGATATTTGATCCGGGAAATTTTGTCGTCATAGTTCAACCGGAAATTCAAATTCGCGACAAAACCGGCCTGGGAGCCTTTATCGTTAAAAATAAAGGCATTCGTTTCGCTGTCGAAGGTCATGGACCGAAATGAACAATTTGCGGTACCGATGATCGCAAGCGGATCATCCGTCTGTCCGTCTATGATATACATTTTTGAATGAACCTCATGACGGTTGGCCGGTTTGCCTCCCGGGTCAAGCATATCGAAATAAACTTTTTGCCGGATGGTCGCGGCATCCAGGCCATTGCAGAGCTGATCAATGAATTTTTTTCTCATATCCTGGGGGAAGAGAAGATCCCCCCGTGCAAATTCATCATCCTGCGTGAGGATGGTTACATTTTTAAAACCCGGCTCTTTTAATTTCAGATTCAGCCAGGAAGCAATTTCCTGGGAGATGACATACTGGTCCTCCAGGTATACACTTTCCCGGGCATTCATAATAGCGATCTTAAGTTCATCATGAATACCACGATCTCTAATGGATGTATCCACGGGATGATTATAGGTGTGCAGAATCTTGACATAGGCGGTGTCAGTGTCCGGGCTGGATGCGGGTGGCTCGGGTTCATTTTGCCCCTTCAGCGGGAGCAACACGCGAGGGTTGATATAGGGAAGTTTGCCAATCTTGAAAGTATCCCATCTGCGCAGAAAACCCTGCAGCAATTCCCACACTGCGTGACCATGCAATTCACAATGCACATCGTGCATGATCGTTGATCTGCCAATGCTGTCAACCCCCGTAATGCGGTCGGGGTTAATATCAAGTCCCCCACAGAATCCGATCAACCCTTTCTGTCCTTTAACAATTAGCACTTTCTCATGATGGCTCCCTTCATTATGAAGTGCATTTATTTCCGCTTCGAAATTCGTCCACGCTGGTATCATATCCAGTATACTATCCTGCGGTATTCCCGGAATCGGCACCACGGACGAGGGCCCGACTGGAAATGCAAAAGCAACTGCTTTTTTAAACGTTGCTATCAGGCCTTTGATGGAGGTAACCGCTTTTTGTATTCCTGCTGACCCAAATGTGGTATTGTCCTTAAACATCAGGGCATCCGGGATGCCATCGATCACTTTTTCCGCGTCGGTTATTGCTGCAGCATATGCCGGGTTATCCCAAACAAGGGCCCTGATCTCCACTTTTTTTCGCGCCGCTTCTGTCAGAAGGTTTTTCAACGATGAGGAAGGATCGCCGGGAACCATGAGAAAGTTGACATCCAGCATCCAGCCCAAAATATAAATATAATGACCCGGGCCGTTGGCGGTTTTGATGGCATCGACCATGGCTTTGAACGTTTCCTCGCCGTCTACCAGGTGCTTCGCCGGACATAAATCCGCTCCTTTGATCAGGGTTCTCCATCTCGAAGGAGTTTGTACCGATGTTCCTATTACGGACAAGAGTGGCTTCAATATTTTCCAGGAGCCGGGGCCCAGAATACCATCAATGTCTGATTTGTTTTTGAATTGTGTAGCCTGCCATCT
>DATJYH010000428.1:0-11706 GCA_035499675.1 Puia sp. | reverse complement strand
GCCCCCTCGCAGGACCAATGGGCCATCGAAATTTTCGACAACCAGGCAGAAAGCGCCATCGGCGGCGCCATCATTGGCACAGCAAGCGGCATGCTGGTCGGCGCATTGGTGGGTGCATTGTCGCATAAAAAATTCATCATCCATGGGAAGAAGGAGAAATTTATGGAAGCACAAAGAAGGGCGAGAATCCTTCCCTAATGCCACTGCGATTCTCCGGCAGTTTACGCAAAAAAATATTTTGGAGAATGATCAATTTCTTCGATTTTTGAAGAAGATCGAAGCGGAAGTAGCTCACCCGGTAGAGCGACAGCTTCCCAAGCTGTAGGTAGCGGGTTCGAGTCCCGTCTTCCGCTCTTTATAATGCTCTTCAATCACTGATTTTTCGACTCACCCGGCAGCCCCGCAACATGCGGGGTCCCAAGCTGTAGGTAGCGGGTTCGAGTCCCGTCTTCCGCTCTTTATAATGCTCTTCCATCACTGATTTTTCAACTCACCCGGTAGCCCCGCAACATGCGGGGTCCCAAACTGTAGGTAGCGGGTTCGAGTCCCGTCTTCCGCTCTTTATAATGCTCTTCCATCACTGATTTTTCGACTCACCCGGCAGTCCCGCAACATGCGGGGTCCCAAACTGTAGGTAGCGGGTTCGAGTCCCGTCTTCCGCTCTTTATACATCAGAATAGTCTGAAGATTTACTAAGGTATAATCCCCGAAGAAGGCGTAACAGCCGGAATCTGATCCTCGTCATTTGCGTGCGCCGCCTCCCATTTTCTTACCCGGATACGTGCCTGGTCGAATAGTCTTTCATAATTTCGTTTCAACAATTTCTCCTTTGCTTCCGGGGTAAGTTCTGCGAACAGGGGTCTATAAAGATTGTAGACCCTCAGGTATTTGTCGGCTGTTGCGGGTGCCACCTCGTCTGTTCCGAAAATAAAACGGTCTGGGTATTTGTTGATCACCGCAGCAGTGGCTCTTATACTCTCCGGTGTTTTCACAATATATTTGGCCACTTCGTCCCAGGATATATCGATGGTGACATGATTTAATGTTGGATCGGATAGTGCACGGTCCAGCATCCGCAACTGGTCCTGTACAGGTTGGACTACCCTTCCCAGTCCGCAATGCGCCCAGATGATCTGGGTGTTCGGATGTCGCCTGAACAACGCCCCTAACTGCTGAACCAGGTAGGGCTCCTGCCCCGATTTTGGATAGGGCATGTCAATATCATTGTGGATCAGTGCCACCAACCCAACTTCCCCTGCAAAATTAAAAATGCTGTCCAGCGCAGGGTTCAGTAACGAAGCTTTTTCCCCCGCAATCTTTGCCGAAACAAATTCCTTGTGAATGGAAAATTCGCCGATCCCTTCAAATACACCGGGAAATGTTTTGAGCACGCGACGGATATGATCGGCGGCATACATATCTGTTGGATTGAATCCCGTGATCATGGGATCAAACCGCTTTCTGTCGGCCGGCGGCAGGGAAAGATAGGACATCGCGATATACGCGTCCGTAAACGAATAATAATAGAGCGGCGCATCACTGGCCAGGTAGTAATTAGGCGCAAAATCTCCCGAGTTTTCGTGATCCCATTGTTGTTGCAGCGGAATCCCAAACAGGGTCGACCGCCCCACGCGATGGCCCATCACTTCCAGGAAATGTCGCACGGTGATGCCCTGCTGGATGTAATTGGTTAAATGAAAATGGGAATCGTTGAACCAGGAAGTGTCGGTAGACGGCGATTTTTGACCAAACAGAAAAATCGGTGCGCAGGCAAAGCCGATGAAAAGCCACCCGGTTATTTTTCCCCGCAAAGTTTGAAACCGGGATTTTTTGTTGACTGCTGTCATGGCTGATTTCATTTTAGATGATAAATGAAAGTGATGCGCGGCGTAGCAGGTTGCGTCCTTTAACCTATACCACTCAAAGAAGGATGTCTGTTCCCACGGTGATGGTTGTTCCCGTTTGACCGGCGGTATATAAACCAAAGGTTCCCCCCGCCGCTGTCTTATATACATACATAACCTGTGCGTTCAAACGCCAGCTCCTTGTTTTATATGGATACCAGTTCACACCACCACCGGCTTCCCAGGGATGCCGGTTAAAGGAATCCCAGAAATAACCATTGATTGCATAGGCAATCAATTTCCTTTTCACCACAACCTGGGAAACCTGGAGACTGTATGCATAATCAGTCAATGTGCTTACCGGCAGAGGGCCATCGGCCGCAAATTTGGAAAGCTGCCGTCCATACAATTCCAGCTGCACGCCCAATCCTTTGTACTTAACCCCCAGGTCCACCGACCCCATATCATAGTTTGCGTTGTCTACTGTCACGCCATCTGCCAATGCACCGGTTTGAAAAAACAACACTCCGTCCGTCATTCTTACCTGTGTATTGTCGGGCGCCGGCTCACCGATGTTGTTGAACCGGTCCTCCCGGCTGTGGCAATAGGAGAAACCAAAACGGGTGGCTACTCGCTGATGTTCTTCCAGGTCGCCAATCCCTCCCCGCGGTCCAAATTCCCCGGTAGTGGGCTGCCACCACAGGGAAATACTCTTCGACATATTCCTGGTGAGCGCTCCCGCCTGGATGCCCAGCGTGCTGAGATTATTTCCAATCATAACGGTATAGTTCAGCCGCGGAACAACCTCCCCGGTAATCCAGAACCCATTGGTGAATCCGCCACGCAAAGCATCTTCTTCCATGGTACGATCGGTGGAGGAATAAAATGGAAAGGGCCCCTGCATGGAGCGAACGCAGAGATTCGGGCCTACGCCCACATTAAATTTGATGTGTTTGTCGAGATCATACTGAATCTGGCCGTATACCAGTGTCTGCTGGGTAGTGAAGATGGTCCATACCGCTGCATTATATTTTAACTTAGGGGTACCCAGCCAGCCTGAAAACCAAATCATGACGCGGTGCCAATAGATATCGTTCCTTGCCACCACCTGGTTTTCCCTTCCCAGATGGTCCAGGTAGGTTTGGGAACCCGGCATTTGATTCAGGTATCTCGCCATCGCATATAAGCTGATATTGAGTCGTCCGAAATTGGTTCTAACAATATCAAATCCCTTGCCCGGCGTAAATTCGCCGGACGCCACATTAACATAGGTTGTGTCGCGTTCAATACCTCTTGTTGCCAGCACTTTTGCGTACGCAGAATCAAAAGTCGGAGGGGCATTCTGTGCCAATAGCCCTGCGGGAATAATTAATCCGGCTGTAAAAAACCATAAAACAAATCCACGGAGTATACTATGTCCTTTCATAAACATGCAGTTTCTTTTGAGTGGTTCAATCACGTTTCGAATACCTTCCCTTCAATTGATCCCAACATACACGCCAATACTGTCACCGGGTTCCGCGCCGGATTTTCCGTGGATCCTCCTTGGGTTTATTTAGGCTGCACGAGATAGGGATTGACACCCAGTTTCTCTACCACATACTGGATCACCAGCTGGGCCTTTACACTGTTGCCAGCGGCGTTCAAAGGAGGCGACACAACGGCGATACCAAATTTGCCGGGACAAACCGCCAGTAGCCCTCCACCTACACCGCTCTTTCCTGGCAAACCGGTCGCGAAAAGCCATTGACCGGAATCATCATACAGACCTGCCGTAGCCATCACGGCCAACGTATACATGGCCGTTTTCGGATCCACCACCTTGACTTTGGTAACAGGGTTAACGCCTCCGTTGGCCAGGGTGGCAGCCATAATGGCCAGGTCCTTCGCGTTTACGTTGATGGCGCATTGTTTGGTATAGATATCGGTGGATTGAACCGGGTCAAAATACATCCTGCCATAAGCCAGTAACAAGTGCGCAATGGCCTGGTTCCGGAGGTTGTCGCCTGCCTCGCTGACATAGACCGGCCAGTTGACCGTGAGTTGCCGGCCGGCAAAAGCGCTCTGCACCTGCAGGACCCTTTTCCATTTGGCAGCGGAATCGGCTCCCTCGATCAGGCTCGTGGCAGCAATGGCGCCGGGGTTGACCAGGGGATTGATCTCTTTTCCTTTCTGCAGTTCCACCGCCACAATGGAATTAAAGCGCATACCCGTTGCGTCCACACCAATCTTATCCATCACCGCCTTCGGTCCCAGGTGCTCAATCACGTCCGCCATGGTAAATACCTTCGACACACTCTGAATAGACACCATCGTTGTAATGTCTCCCTTCGTGTATACCTTGCCATCAGTCGTAACCAGCACCACCCCAAAAATGTTGGGGTCCACGGAAGCCAACTCTTTAATATAATCGGCATTTTTCCCTTCCTTCACATCCTTATATTTTTCATACGCTTCAGTCAATATGGCCTCAATATTGGTTTTGCCGGCTGCGGGCGATCCGCCCTGTGCATAAAGCCTGGACAATCCCGGAAGCAGGGAGAGACCAACCAGCAAGGCCGTCCTCCAGAAACCTGAACCCTGTGTTTTCTTTTTCATGACAATGATTTTTATAATGATTGTATTTCTAACGGTAGCGTGTATGTTAAAACAGAAATAAACCTCTTGAAAAAGGGTGCGGCAAACGGTGGATCGGAGGTGATGTTCAGTGTGCCAAGTGCCGGCTGCTCACCGTCCACGATCAATCTAACTGGAGCTAGTCCAAATTAGCCTTAAAGAACCGCACAGCAGTCCGAAATGGATTTTAACCGTAAAATGTATTGGGGATTTAACTGTCAAATGAGGCGTGACCAGGAGGCGGCCGGGACGGCCGGGGCTATTTCGCTGTTCTCCAAAAAACCGGTGCAAAATCAGTTGAATGAGGTAATATTTTTTTTCTTGGTGACCATGATGACCTGTATTAACAGCAATGATCAAAATATTCAATCATCGGGCGGACGGCCAGGTCAATTTCGGTTTGGGTGTTTTCTGTGTCTTCTTTTGAAAACCGTTAAACAACACAACGATCTTACCGTTATCAAAAAAGCAAAAACCCGGAAGATTTGATGGCCGGCCTCCACCCTTGTTTCATAAAGATCCTTACAACCCTCTACAAGTTTCAAAAACTTTGCGGGAACACGATCAGCATGGGTAACCAGGAATGGGACATAATCTACTATCTCCCTGGCTTTTTCACGCTCCTGGTCAAAAAATCCCGGAAATAATCCCTGTAAAATACAAGTTCCCTCACACCTGCTCCACCTCTCGCAAATCTGCCCAACGTTTACTTAAAATGGAACGTGTCAGATGGCATACCATTGGAAATTTTACGCCGGAGACCCTCCTCGAAAATTTGCCAGGCGGGGACCCCAGGAGGTATTTATTCCCCAAAGACCATCGGCCAGGGATCCGTTTTATCAAAAATTTCAGAAGGCGAGACCTGCCATCCTGTCATTTTCTCGGTCATTTTAATTATTTTTGCAGTTCAAAAGTATTTTGGAAGATGCTGGAACTGACCGATTTGAAAATGCACAACGAAGGCCGCCAGGGAGAAGTATACAAGCCGTTTGCGGAGGATCCCAACCAATACCGGAAACACTTTTATATTGAGAGCTATGGATGCCAGATGAATTTCGCCGACAGCGAGATTGTGGCTTCTATCCTGCATGAGAACGGTTTTGGTGCCACCCGGCAACTGGAAGAGGCAGATCTGGTCCTCCTCAACACCTGCTCCATCCGTGAAAAAGCAGAACAAACGGTACGCAACCGGCTCCAGGCGTTCAGACAGGTCAAACAGGCCCGCCCGGGTATGCTGGTAGGCGTTCTTGGCTGTATGGCAGAAAGACTCAAAACAAAATTCCTGGAAGAAGAAAAGCTGGTGGATATCGTGGTGGGACCTGATGCGTACAGAAGTCTCCCCGGGTTAATACTGGAGGCCGAAACCGGCCAGAAGGCCGTCAACGTGTTGCTGAGCCGGGAAGAGACCTATGCGGACATTTCACCCGTCCGTCTTGACAGCAATGGCGTAAACGCTTTTGTGAGCATCATGCGTGGTTGCAACAATATGTGTTCCTTCTGCGTGGTACCCTTTACCCGGGGTCGTGAAAGAAGCCGTGATGCGGATTCGATTGTCCGTGAATGTGAGACACTCTTTAGCCATGGCTTTCGGGAAGTGACCCTGCTGGGTCAGAATGTGGACTCCTATTACTATTTCCCGGAATCAGGTCCTCCGCAAGAGGATGCCAGGCCAATCACCTTTGCCATGCTTCTCGAAAGAGTGGCACAGATATCCCGGGAGCTCCGGGTGCGTTTCTCCACCTCGCATCCAAAAGATATTACTGACGAAGTACTCCATACAATGAGCCGGTTTGATAATATCTGCAAATACATTCACCTCCCGGTGCAAAGCGGCTCCACCCGGTTGTTGCAGCTCATGAACCGCACGTATACCCGCGAATGGTACCAGGCCAAAGTAGACCGGATCAGGGAAATCCTGCCGGGCTGTGGCATCAGCTCGGATATCATCGCCGGTTTTAGCACGGAGACCGATGAAGACCACCGGGACACACTGGACATTATGCGGTATGCAGCCTTCGACATGAGCTATATGTTTATCTACAGCGAGCGACCCGGCACCCTGGCAGCACGTCGTTACCCGGACGATGTGGCCCCCGAGACCAAGAAAAAAAGGCTCGACGAAATTGTAAAACTGCAAAACAGGTTGTCGCTGGAGAGCAACCGGAAAGATCTTGGAAAAATATTTGAGGTATTGATAGAAGGCAACTCCAAAAAAAGTGAGGCAGACTGGATGGGCAGGAACAGTCAAAACAAAGTAGTGGTATTCCCTAAAAAGAATTTGCCACTCAACAAAGGGGATTATGCATTTGTAAGAATAACAGACTGCACCGGCGCCACCCTAATGGGTGAAGCACTGGAGCAGGAAATGGAAAATGTTGCGGTCGGACAACCGGACGTCGTGGCCATTGTTTAACAGCAGAAAAAAAGAGCCCGCTGGGGCTGTGGTATGGAAATTCAATCAATCAAAAACAGGTTTGGAATCATCGGCAATTCACCGGCGCTGAACTATGCGCTGCAGGTTGCCGCACAGGTTGCCAATACAGACCTCACCGTCCTGATCTTTGGAGAGAGCGGTGTGGGCAAGGAAATATTTTCACACGTCATTCACGCATTGTCATCGCGCAAGCATAACCCGTTCATCGCCGTCAACTGCGGTGCCATCCCCGAAGGAACGATCGACTCGGAATTATTCGGACATGAGAAAGGTTCCTTCACCGGCGCAGTGGATTCACGCAAGGGATATTTTGAGACTGTAAATGGCGGTACGATTTTCCTCGACGAGATCGGGGAACTGCCGCTGGGCACCCAGGCCAGGCTCCTGCGGGTACTGGAAGCCGGCGAGTTTATCCGCGTGGGCTCCTCCAAAGTGCAGAAAACGGATGTCAGGGTCATTGCCGCCAGCAACAAAGATCTCCTGGCGCTGACCGAAAAGGGCCGGTTCAGGGAGGATCTTTATTACCGGCTCAGTACGGTGCCGATCCGCGTGCCCGCCCTGCGCGACCGGAAAGAGGATATTCCCCTCCTTTTCCGCAAATTCGCAGTGGACTTTGCCGAACGTTATAAAACGGCGCCGGTACAGCTGGATGAGGAAGCGAAAAATCTGTTAATTGCCTACCCATGGCCGGGTAATGTGCGTGAATTGAAGAATATTGCTGAACAGATATCCGTTCTTTCGCAGGATAAACAGATCACGGCCGACCAGTTGCGCCGGTTTATACCGGACACCTCCAATAATCGGCTACCCATGGTCGTTTCCTCCAATGGAAGCCTCACCGGCGCTACGCATGATTTCGCGAATGAACGGGACATCCTGTACAAGCTCTTTTTTGATATGAAGAAGGATGTCACCGAACTGAAGAAGATGTTCCTGGAGATCCTGCAGAATCCCTCAGCCGTGTCCGCACACCACGACGCGCCCTTTCTCAGCGACCTGAAAGAACTAAAGGTCCAGGAAAATAATTACCAGCCGGCCATTGCCGCGCAGCCCTATACAGGCGCCCAGCCGGTGGTGATCCATAACAACGGGGATGACATTCAGCATCATGAAGAAGTAGAAGAATCGCTGAGCATTATGGACAAGGAAAAGGAGCTCATTGTAAAAGCGCTCAAAAAGCACAAGGGCAAGAGAAAGGATGCTTCCTCCGACCTGGGCATCAGCGAACGAACCCTTTACCGGAAACTTAAAGAATACAACATCAATGAATAAAGCTGTATACAGTACACATTTCAGCGGAAGCTCACGGGGAAGGCTATTCGCAGTGAGCTGCCTCCTGCTGGCGGGCTTTTGCGGTACCCTTTTCCTCTCCTCCTGTAAAGTCTATTCATTCAAGGATGTTTCCATCCCCAAGGAGATCAAAACCATCCGCGTGGGTTATATCGAGAACAAGGCCCGTTTTGTAGACCCCCAGCTGAGCCCGCAGCTCACCGACAAACTACGGCAGAAACTCAATAACCAGACCTCCCTGACACAGGTCCAGAGCGACGATGCAGACTATGATGTGTCCGGCTATGTGTCCGACTACGCCGTGTCAACCTCCGGCGTGTCCAACCAGCAGGCCGCTACCAACCGTTTAACGGTCAGCGTGCATATTATTTTTAAGAACCGGAAGGCCGACCAGAAGATTGGCACGCCCGATTTTGAAGCGGATGTAACCAGGAATTTTGACTTTTCGGCCAACCTCTCGCTCACCGACGCGGAGGCACAGCTGACCAGCACCATCGTAAGCAACCTTACCGACGAAATATTCAACAGACTTTTTTCAAACTGGTAACGCGGTTCACTATGATTGGAGATACCAAGCAGATCGTCAAGTCGCTCTTCGATATGGAAAGCCTGGAGGAAGTACCGCTAAGCCTGTTACAGGAAGTGGTGGAGAGATTCCCCTCCTTTCATGTGGGTCATTACCTGCTTTCGAAAAAATTGCAACAAACCGGTAGCGAAATATTTCCGCGGCAGTCGCAAAAAACAGCCTTGCATTTCAACAATGCGTTCTGGCTTCAGTGGTTACTCCTGCAACAGCCTGAAACCCTTACAAAAAAGCAAACGGCCGCAGAAACAGCCGCCGCAATCCATCCTGAACCTGCAACGCACACAGTCGACAACTTCTCCGAAGCCCCTACCCGGCCGACTCATGAGCCGGATGAAGATTCACCCGCCCCCGGAGAAAATAACGGATGGAAACTGGAAACTTCAGCCGTGGTAATAGCAGGGAGTTCCCCGGACCAGGAAGTTCCGATCCCCGAAACCAACCTCACCTACAACGAGGCCGAATGGGAAAGCTTCGCAAATGCCGAGCCGCCAATGGAGGCTGTTTCTCCCACCCTCGCTGAAGAATCAATGGTCGAAGATATCATGGTTCCACCCGCGGTTGAAGAGAACGACTTCAGCAATCCCGGTTCAGTACAACAGATCATCATAGAAGAGATCATTGCCATCCTACCCGCCGAAACGGATTCGGCCATGACTGATGAAGCCGCTCCTGCTGAAGAAAAACCGATCGATTCTTCCTGGCCCGAACAACGGGAATCTATAACCGAAGAATGGCCCGTCCCCCCCTCGGAACAGCAAATGACAGCGGTGGAACCGACCCCTGCGGAAGAACCGGTTGCCTACGCAATCGAGGTATTTTTCCCGGTGGAAGAAACGCCGGAAAGTCAACAGATCGAACCCGCCGAAGCAGCCGCGGAAATGCAGGAGCCACCGACTACGGCGGAGACCACTGCTGAAGAGGAAACCCGGGAAATTCCGACAGCCCCATACGAATCAGCGCAAAACTTCAGCGAAGAAACTTTCCACCCGGAAGCGATCGCTCCCTGGGAGACAAGGGAAGAATATAGCCCCGCGGATAGTGCCATCCCGGGACCACAGGACCCATCCTCTCCGGCAGAACCGTCTGCCCAAACGGAGGAACAAACAATCCCCGAGGCAGCATCAGAACCGATCGCCGACGCGCTGGAAGCCTTCAACCGACCGGAAGAAAACGGAGTGGATCTTTCTGCCGTTGGTGAAAACGTGCAACAGGACCTGGTTAAACATGAGCCGCTGGCCACTCCTCCGGTAGAAAAAGAAGAGGGTCTCCTTTTCGAACCCTTTCATACCATCGATTATTTTGCTTCACAGGGCATCAAACTTTCGCTGGATGAAATTCCCCCCGACCGCTTCGGGCAACAACTCAAGAGTTTTACCGACTGGCTGAAGGTAATGAAGCGACTGCCCGCTAAAACTGCTCTCGCCGATACCAATGAGGAGGAAGACATCAATATCCAGTCCATTGCAGCTCATTCCAATGAAGAAAAAGAGGTGGTGACCGAGACCATGGCGGACGTGCTGGCCCGGCAGGGTAAGTACGACAAAGCCATCGATTTATACGCCAAATTAAGTTTGCTCAATCCCTCTAAAAGTGCTTATTTTGCGGCCAGAATTGAACAACTAAAAAATAATTTGTTATGATCTTTTTTGTGATCCTGATATTGGTGGCCTGTATTTTCCTCGGTCTGATCATCCTGGTCCAAAATCCCAAGGGTGGCGGATTGGCGGGTAATGTTGCCGGTTTCAGCAACCAGTTCATGGGGGTCAAACAGACCACCGACGTGCTGGAAAAGGGTACCTGGATACTGGCTGTGGCCGTGGTATTGCTTTGTCTTTTCTCGACCGTATTTATTCCAAAGGCCGTGAACACCCAGGTAAGGGATGTCAAACCTTCCGCCAATTCACTGCCCCTGAATACAAACAGTCAGCCACCCGCCGGCCAGCAACAACAGCCGGCTCCCGCGCAGTCGCAACCTGCCAATAAATAAAGACCCCCCTGAAATAATTATTTATGACCCCGTCCGTTCAAGTGACGGGGTTTTATGTTTTAAATACCAAGTAATAATACCTATGAAGAGATTTTTTATCGTACTCGGCCTGGTCCTGCTGTTGTCGGGTGCCTGGCTCTCGTGGGAATGCTTTGGACCTTCCACTGCTTTCAGCGCTGATCAATATTTCCTGTACATCAATACGGGCATGCGCTATGACGAGCTGATGGAAACTTTGAAAAAAGACACCGTATTAAAAAGCCCCTGGCTGTTTTCCTGGATCGCCGCGAGGGCGGGCTACCCTGCAAATATCAAAGCGGGTAAATACGAGATAAAAAAAGGCATGAACCTCCTGTCCCTGGTCCGCATGTTGCGCAACGGCAAACAGATACCGGTAAACCTGGTCATCACTAAACTGCGTACCCGGGAAGACCTGGCCTCGATGGTAGGGCGAAAGCTGGAATGTGATTCGGCATCATTCATCGCCTATCTCAACAACGAAGATTCCCTGAAACAGTACCAGCTTGACAGCAATACCGTGATGGCGGCGGTACTACCTGATACCTACACCTACTTCTGGAACTCCTCCGCCAGCCGGGTATTCAGGAAATTTTATACAGCGTATAAGAACTTCTGGACCCCCCAGCGCATGGAACAGGCCCGTGAACATGCACTAACCCCGGTTACGGCCTACATACTGGCTTCCATTGTGGAAGAGGAAACCAACCGCCGGGACGACAAAGGAAAGATCGCCAGCGTATACCTGAATCGGATCAACAAGGGAATGAAACTGGCGGCGGATCCCACCGTGAAATTTGCCCTCCGGAATTTTGAGCTGAAACGCATTTATGATAAATACCTGGAGGTGGAATCTCCTTACAACACTTACCGACATGAAGGACTGCCGCCAGGCCCCATCTGTACACCTTCCGAAGAAACCATCGACGCC